>CAYPIT010000055.1:0-8095 GCA_964410825.1 uncultured Nitrospiraceae bacterium | reverse complement strand
CAGTCAGTTTCACATCTATGTGGTGTGGTGTCAGGAGTCCTGTAACGCATGTTGTTTTTGCATTTTCTTTACTGTAATATAGTAATCCGAATTAAATATTTGAAATTAAATGAAGGGTCATATCATTTCAGGAGACTTTAATGCAAAATCAGCTAAAAAAACCGACAGTTAAACAAAAAAGTATTGTTGTAACCGGCTGTGCCGGATTCATAGGATGGAAAGTTGCCCAGCAGCTGCTCGAAATGAACAGGAAAGTCATAGGGATAGATAACATTAATAATTATTACGATCCTTCATTAAAAAGATGGAGATTAAAGTCATTAAAAAAATACTCAAACTTCAACTTTTATAAAATTGATATCGGAAATTACAAGAAATTAAAGAAAGTTTTCTCAGAAAATAGAGTAGATGCGATTATTAATCTTGCAGCAAGAGCAGGAGTAAGGGCCTCAGTTGAAGATCCATGGGTCTACCTCGATACAAATATAAAGGGAACGTTGAACCTTCTTGAATACTCTAAAGACTTCAGGGTCAAGAAATTCATTCTGGCATCCACATCGAGTCTCTATGCTTCACTTGATATGCCGTTTAAGGAAACTTCAAAAACCGATACACCTCTTGCACCGTACTCTGCTACGAAAAAAGGGGCTGAGGCTATATGCCATGCGTATCATTATTTGTATGGTATTGATATAAGCATACTAAGATACTTTACGGTTTACGGTCCGGCAGGCCGTCCTGATATGAGCATATTTAAATTTGTAAAGAACATGGATGCAGGCAAAGCGATCCCCCTGTTCGGGGATGGAACCCAGACCAGGGATTTCACATATATAGATGATATCGCTGACGGCACGATCAGGGCGCTTAAACCAACAGGTTTTGAGATATTCAATCTCGGCGGTGATCATCCTGTCAAACTGAATTACGTTATAGGACTCCTTGAAAAAAATATCGGCAAAAAAGCAAAGATCAAGAGATTTAAGCTCCACCCAGCTGATGTCACCGCAACATGGGCCCATATTGACAAGGCTAAAAAAATGCTTGGATGGAAGCCAAAGATGCCGCTTGAAAAGGGCATAGAAACTACGGTCAACTGGTTTTTCGAAAACAAAAAGTTCCTGAACCGTTTAACCTGGAAGGATTGAGTCATGAAAATTATTTCTAAGTACAGGGGCCAATTCATTCCTGAAACTCTTAAATTGTCCTTTGCTAATAGATTCACGCATTCGTCTGAAGAATTCGAGATAAAAATGTATGTTATGCATTGTATTCAACCTCATCGAAAGAATTTCCCTGCTCATAAACATATGTCTTAAATAAGACCTCGAATAGTTTTGACATGTATAACATCCGCATTCAGGGTCCAGGGATCCTGAATCTTTTTTGAATTCCTCACGCTTAATGCTGATTCTGCCCCGGCTTGTAAACAGGGTGCCGTTGCGGGCATTTCTCGTTGGCATTACACAATCAAACATATCAATTCCTGCTGATACAGCTTCAAGTACATCAAGAAGATCACCGATACCCATCAGGTACCGCGGCTTGTCATTCGGAAGCAAAGGCGCTGTCCAGTTTATCATCTCATGCATTAACTCCTTTGGCTCACCAACACTTAGCCCGCCAAGAGCATACCCGTCAAAGTCGATCTCAACTATTTCTTCAGCACTCTGCTTTCGCAGCTCAGGGTAGACACCACCCTGTACAATGCCAAAAAGCGCCTGTCCCCTGTTTATCGCCTCTTTACATCTTTTTGCCCACTCAGTTGTTAATTTTAAAGAATTAAAAGCATATTCTCTTGTAGCAGGATAAGGCATGCATTCATCAAATACCATCGCTATATCAGAGCCAAGCGTTTTTTGAATTTCCATAACAAGTTCAGGAGTCAGAAAATGAAGGGATCCGTCGAGATGGGACCTGAACTCAACCCCATTATCTTTGATCTTCCTCAAACGAGTTAGACTGAATACCTGGAAACCTCCGCTATCAGTCAAGATAGGGCCTTTCCATTTCATGAACTTATGCAGGCCGCCAACTTCACCGATTATTTCATGCCCTGGTCTAAGATAGAGATGATATGTATTTGAAAGAAGGATCTCAGCGCCAAGATCTTTCATCTCATCAGGATTCATCGCCTTTATGGTCGCATTGGTACCTACAGGCATGAATGCCGGAGTATTTATTTTGCCACGCTGTGTAGTAATTTGACCGAGACGTGCGTTCAGGTCTGTTGTAAGTATCTGAAATTTAATTCCAAACCCCTGATTCCTGCTAAGATTTAATTATGCCCGGCCCATATTCCGGCAGCGATCGCAAGAAAACTGAGTCCTAGTACAACCCAGTGAAATCCCTGCAAAAGTGTGAAGACTTTTTTCATATCAGACTTTTCGCCCGGTCTGGAAAACAGTTTTTTGAAGACAATTTTCTCAAGGCCAAACAGGAGTGACGCGTAAAAAGCCCACACAGAGATCATTATCCACACCCCTAAGCTTGTGCCCTTTTCATACATTAAGTAAAGTCCTGAAAGACCGGCAAGTATTACCATTGCCTTGGCAATGTTCGCGAATTTATGCTCTATCCCCTGGAACATCATCACCTGCTCAAGAGATTTTTCCATACGAAGGATCATCGGGAATGTAACCAGCGTTACAAAAGACACTCCGCCTATCCAGACAACAATGGACAATATATGAATGGTTAAAGCAATAACATAAAGCATGGTACCCCCTCAATTAAAATTACTATTCCCCAAGTTACTGCCCTTAATCAGAGTCAGTTTTTAAAGCAATTTTTTGTCATTGTCCGGCTTGACCGGACAATCCAGACTTGTCCTCGTGAAAACGGGAAACATAAACAATCTAAATTACTGGATTCCCCAATCAAGTTGGGGAATGACATTTATGTAATAATCTAATTATAAACATATATTACATTTTCTCAGGAGCACTGACGCCCAGAATCTTTAATCCTTCCTCAAGAACAATTTTCACTCCCAAGCACAGACTCAGCCTGGCAAGCGTCATGTCCGGTTCATCCGATATTATCCGGTGTTTGTAATAATATGCATGGAACACTCCAGCCATTTCCTGAAGATAATATGTTATCCTGTGCGGCTCAAGCGCCAGTGCTGCCCCTTCAAAGACCATAGGGTACTGTAGCAGTTTTTTTATTAGCACAATTTCTTCACTTTCTCTTAACATCGATAAATCTGCTGCATTATGCAGGAGCCCCTGACTCTTTATCCCTCTTTCATTTGCCTCGCGAAATAAACTTGAAATTCTCGCGAATGCATACTGCACGTAAAAAACAGGGTTTTCTGACGACTGTTCTTTTGCAACATCAAGATCAAAATCAAGATGACTGTCAGCCCTTCTCGTAAGAAAAATAAACTTGGTTATGTCAGCGCCCACCTCATCTATAACCTCTCGAAGAGTAATGAATGACCCTGCCCGTTTTGACATTTGTACAGGTGCTCCGTGCCTTAGCAGGGAAACCATCTGAATTAATATTACCCTAAACTTTTCTTCCGGTAAATCAAATGCAGCGAGCACAGATTTTATTCTTGGGATATAGCCATGATGGTCAGCGCCCCAGATATCTATTATTGTCTCAAAACCACGGTCGAGCTTATCTTTGTGGTAGCATATGTCAGAAGCAAAATAAGTAAACTCACCGTTCTGTTTTTTCACTACCCTGTCTTTATCATCTTTAAAATTAGATGCCCCGAACCATACCGCCCCATCTTTATCATATATAAGCCCCTTTGATCGAAGCGTATCAAGAGCTTCCCTGACCCTGCCTTTCTTATGCAGGTCCTTCTCACTCTGCCAATTGTCAAAAACCACTCCAAAATCTTTGAGATCCTCTGCAAGATTGGTAAGCATCATCTTGTACGAGTACTCAGTAAAAAACTCTCCGCATTCTTTAAAAGTACTGTTCAGGTATGTATCGCTACTACTCTTCCTGATATCTTCAGCTATAGATTCGACGTAATCACCTTTATACCCCTCTTCCGGAAAGGGCAGATCATTCCCGAGTAACTGCTGATAACGTACGAACACAGACTGTCCGAGAAGCCTTACCTGCAGCCCTGCATCATTAATGTAAAATTCCTTTTGAACGTCGAATCCAGCCGCCTTTAAAACATTGCAGAGTGCATTCCCCACAGCAGCTCCTCTTCCATGCCCTATGTGAAGCGGACCAGTCGGATTGGCACTGACAAATTCAACCTGGACTTTCCGTCCTTTTCCTATATCAGTCGTTAATGAAGAATGTCCTTCTTCCAGCAAATGAGCGAGATTATCATAGAAATACTCTTTCTTGAGTGTTAAGTTTATAAACCCCGGCCCTGCTATCTCGATTTTTTCAAAAAAGCCGGGCTGTTGCTCATTGATCTTTCCTACAATTTCCTCCGCTATTTCTTTGGGAGGCCTTTTTAATAGCCCGGTCAGTCGCATCGCAACCGTGATGGCAAAATCGCCCATTTTTTCATTTTTTGGGATCTCGATCTCAACATACGGAAGATTGTCGATTCCCCATTCGGTATTAAGGCTGTTCAGGGCGTTACTTGCTATTTCAATTAGATCCTGTTTCATAAGCAATAAGTTTAAGGGTCGAGTATAGGTAAGTCAACTCATTAACAACTCATATATAGCTGATTTAATATGTATCATTACAACTGTCCAGAACATGCAAACATTGCAAGGCTGAATGCCGAAGAAATACGATTCATTGTATTTATGAGGTGTTCAGCCCTGCATAAATGACCTGCGTAGAACAACAGTGATGTATAATAAAAACAGTTATGCTATTTTAAAATAGCAATTCGTTATCAGCATTAATGCTATACAAAGGAGGTAACATGGCTGTTAAACAGGAGCTTCTCGATATTCTTGCATGTCCAAAATGCAAGGGGGATATAAAGTTAAACGAATCTCAAAATGGTCTTGTCTGTGATAACTGCAAGCTGCTCTATCGCATAAAAGATGATATACCTATAATGCTTATTGAGGAAGCAGAACCTATAAAAGAATAACTCTCGGGAAATTCCAATCTACCGACCGATAACACTTATCCCCTGGTTTAACCTTTTAGACATATAGGATCCTGTGATCGCGTCTATGCTGGCAGTAAGTTCCTGCAGCCTGAGTTCATTCTCTATCTTATCCGCAATATCCTGCGGCTCTGATAGAAAGGCTTCAACCTGGAGTCTTCTTCTTTCAAAATATAACCTGGTAACTTCATTAAGCACATCATCTCTTAATTGCACCATCAGCCTCGACCGGGAATCTATGGATGTCTGATCATTATTCCAGACTATGTCTCCGAGTTCCCAGGTAAGGGATACGGACCAACCATTGTCTTTTCCACTTGTAATATCATCATCAGTATATTTCTGGGATGAAGTGCTATAAAAATATGTGCTGCTTTGCCAGTCCCTGTTTCTATCATAGGCCACCCTTAAATCAGGTAGCCAGGCCCTTTTGGAGGCAGCTTTCCGCCATTTCTCTATCTTTGCTGGGTGAACCTCAGCATATACAATAGCGGCTTCCCTGATTTCCTCTATTGACGGCTCGTGAGAAAACATCGCAAGTGCCTCTTCTACTTGCACTATTTTATTATATTGAATCGACCTGTGCTGGACAATGTTTTCTTTTGGTTTATACTTTACAGGAACTGATTTATATACTCCCCCATCTGTTGCAGCCCAGAGAGTATATGTACCATTAACAGTATTGCCCGAAATATCCAGATGCCTTATATCATGGGAGACAAGACCTCGATAGAACTCTTTCCACCTGTTGATAGATTTGGAATACATGAAAACTCCTCTGTCAGTTGCTGCGAAAATGCTGTCCTCATATCCTGATTCAATAATAATATGTCTAATATTGCGACTTATGAGACCCAGATTACTCGCTCTCGTCCACGAACCACCTCTGTCTGCTGTCACAAAAAGTCCTTTAGATGTAGCAACATATACCGAATCAGGATGTAGCGGATCAATGAGCACGCTTTTTATACCGCTTTTACCTTCTATTTCATTAATATCGGTCGATTCTATCTCATTCAAGTATTCACTCTCTTCGTCGTAGCGCTTTAATTCCAGAACTTTTTCCCAGCCGCTAATACTACTAATTTTCTTATAAAGCCCATTATCTGTGGAAGCGTAAATGAGAGATTGCTCTGAGTAATCTATCGCTATTGAATGAACAGCCGCGCTGGAGGGAATACGGCCATTATTCCAACTCTTACCGTTGTTTTCTGTTGAGAACAATCCGTCTTCTGTGCCTATATATATAATGTCCGGACTACCGGGGTTTGTTGCCACTGTCAGAACTGAATTTTCCTTTCCTATTCCTGCAAATATTCTATTCCAGTTCGATCCCCCGTCATCGCTTCTGAAGAGCCCGTTTTTTGTCCCTGCATAAATAATTTGAGAACTTTCGTAAGCCAGGTAAATTGTATTTATGCCATTGTCTGTGGCCCTTAATGACATGACCTCTTTCCATTGCTTCCCGCCATCAATCGATTTATATACAGCATCGTCAGAACTTATGTAAGAAGTATCAGGATCATCAGGATTAACAGCCACAGTGTTTAGATCCGCACTTCTGATGCCGTTACTGATATCCTTCCATTTAACCTCATCCGAGTCTGAATAAGCCGTAGAAGTTACTGTAAAATTAACAATACTGCAGGCTATGAAAATAAACGTTATACCGGCTTTCAGCATAGTGTCCCCCCTTTCCCCTGTAATTAAAGAGACCTTCGTCCCCGGAAACAGGCGCAAAACCATCAGATTTTGTTGTTGTTTTGATAAGCTCTGGAAACAGATTCAAACAAGAGCCACGTCCCTAAAACAGCTTTATTATATTCATGAGGACTGATAAGATCAAGCAGTTAATAAAATATATTTTCCCACGTTTCATGCTGTCCTTACAGATATTCTTTAAGATATCTGCCGGTATAAGATTTTTTCTGCTTCACAATTCTTTCGGGCGCACCTTCAGCTATTATGTATCCTCCCTCTTCACCACCCTCCGGACCTATATCAATTATCCAGTCCGCACTTTTTATTATGTCCATATTATGCTCCACTAAAAGAACTGTGTTTCCGGCTTCTACAAGATCGTTAAGAACCTTTAGAAGTTTATTTATGTCATCCGGATGTAAACCCACAGTAGGCTCATCCAGTATGTACAGAAAGTCCTTTCTTTTTGAAACCCCGAGTTCAGCACATATTTTAATCCTTTGTGCCTCCCCGCCTGAAAGAGTTGTGGCTGGCTGACCAAGTCTCAGGTAACCAAGCCCAACCGAAGACATTAATTGTAATTTAGGGATCAGTGAAGGGAGACGCTTAAAAAATTTAATCGCTTCATTGACAGTAAGATTAAGAACTTCAAAAATATTTTTACCATTATAAGTTATATTTAAAATGTCGGATTTATATCTCTTGCCGGAACATTCTTCACACTTTACATACAAGTCCTCGAAGAAATACATTTCAAGCCTTTGGTAACCCACGCCAGCGCATGTTTCACACCGCCCCCCTGCCGTGTTGAATGAAAAATGACCCGGACCATATCCAAGCATTTGCGATTGTGGCTGTTCCGAAAAAAGCTTCCTGACAGCATCAAAGGCCTTAATGTAAGTTATCGGATTGGAAC
Source organism: uncultured Nitrospiraceae bacterium (assembly GCA_964410825.1). Classification (GTDB taxonomy): domain Bacteria; phylum Nitrospirota; class Thermodesulfovibrionia; order UBA6902; family UBA6902; genus CAZVHL01. Next base: position 425 of record CAYPIT010000055.1, on the reverse strand, counting down.
GGGGGCTTTTCCCGATCGGTTTCTGATCGATTATCTTGACTCCCTTAAGGTATTCAAACCCGGTAATCGTTTCAAATGGCTTAGGAGAATCAAATTCAATTTTAAAAAATTTAGCAAGAGCATAATATATTGTATCCTTGACAATTGTACTCTTGCCGGATCCCGAAACACCGGTCACACATGTAAGTGTTTGAAGCTTTATATCCAGGTTTATATGCTTGAGATTATTTCCGCTGGCACCAGTAATCGAAAGCGTCTTTCCGCTGCCCCTTTTTCTTTGCTCAGGAACAGGAATTAATGAAATATTATCGAGATAGTTTGCGGTCAGGGTATCTGTCTTCAAAAAATCGGACTTCGGCCCACAATAAACTAATCTCCCGCCTTTTTCTCCCCCCCCGGGGCCAAGCTCGGCAACCCAGTCAGAA
>CAYPIT010000054.1:2322-12608 GCA_964410825.1 uncultured Nitrospiraceae bacterium | reverse complement strand
AGAGAAGAAATAAAGCTGCGGGAGGCGTACAACAGGGTATTGCGCATAACAGCGGCGATTATTGCGGGCATATTCATTCTTGCCGGAATCGCCGAGTGGGTGCGAAGTGCATACGGGCCTTTCCAGGGTTTTGCTGCACATTACAAGTGGATACCGGGATTAAGGAATTTTTTTTACCTTATGGCAATGTTTAATATCCTGGTAATACGCTATGTTGTCATGAGAATTTATGTGGCGCCCGGTTCAGTTAATTTCAGGATGATCGTTGAGCGGCTGTCCATGGCCTCTGTTGTCTCAATGCTAATATCCGAACTGCCCTGTGTATACGGGCTTGCGCTTTTCTTAATCGCCGGCGATCTCATTGACTTTTACCTGCTTTTCGGCTTATCCATTATTTACAGCATGATATACTTCCCCAGGTATAAAAACTGGGTTTCCATAGTGGAAGAAAAAACTGAACCGGAATAAAAACCACCCGTGTCTCAGACTCTCTAACTTCTCATTATCTGTATTACTTGGGTCAAACAACCCCTGAAAAAGTTTATTATGCAGATTGAACCACTTCTTCGTAAAGGGGGAACTTTATTGTAAAGGTTGTCCCCTTCCCCAGTTCGCTTTCTGCTTCAATTTCGCTGTTGTGCTCCTGAACCAGGCTGTGGCAGACCGATAATCCGAGCCCTGTCCCTTCACCAACCGGTTTAGTTGTATAGAAAGGCTCAAAAATATTTTTGATATTTTCTTTAGCGATCCCCTGTCCTGTATCAGAGATTTTAATGAGCACATTTTTATCATCATCCGGCCGTACGCTAATACTTAAAGTCCCTTTTCCCTTCATGGCCTGGATTGCATTTGTAAAGATACTTACAAATATCTGTTCCAGCTTGCTTTTGTTGCCTGATATATATACAGGTTTATCAGGAAGTTTCTGTTTCAGGTCTATATTACTCATTCTCATCTGATTGGCCACAAGATTGATTGATTCTCTTAAAACATTTACAATATTTTGTTTTTCCATTACAGTTAATGTGCGTGCTCTTGCAAAATCAAGCAGGTCATCAATAATATTTCTGGCACGCTTGCCCTGCGATACCACATCCTGTATTAACTCCGCCATTTCTTCCTTTGTATATTCATTCAGTCCATCTCTCATCGTCTCAGCAGTCAAAGATATATTATAAAGAGGATTATTTAATTCATGAGCTACACCGGAAACAAGAAGTCCCAGTGAAGCGCGTTTTTCAGAGTCCACCAGTTGGGCATGTTTTTCATTTAAAAGTTCCATGCTTTTCTCCAGTGACTGGTAAGTCAACTGCAGTTTGTCCAGCATTTTGTTAAATGACACTGCAAGGGAATATGTCTCATCATGTTCCCTTATCGGCGCCCTGAGGTTTAAATCCCCATCTGCAATCTTCTCTGTTATCTCAGCAAGTCTTCTAATTGGTGCGACTATATATTCTGAGGTCTTGTATACAAAAAATGGCCCAAGGGTGCACAGAAGAATAAGCGCTACAGTGAGAAGATAATTAGTTTTGGAAATAAAATAATCAATCCTCTGCCTTTCACGCAATGCAATTTTCCCTGTCTGTGTCTCAAGTAATCGCCCAATGGATATCAGTTCATTTGAGATTGTTTCACTTTTTTTATAAGTTGCAAAGAGTCCGCGCACAGCATCCATGTAAGGGATACATTTGTAACAAAACGGAGTAAAATTATTTAGATTTGAAAGTGCTATATTTAATTGCTGAAAAGATTTTTTATCACGAAAAAGCATGTAGTTTTTTTCCTGTAGCCTGAGATGAAGAATAAAACTTGTTGTGAGTTCTGATGTATGATTATCCTGAGCCACAATAGTTTCAAGTTTTCTTCCCTCTTCGCGGACTTTCCCGATGTCCTTTTCTTCGATCAGGAAATTGTCAAACAGATTGTCTATGGATCGGGAATAGCGTTTTATTGAATCGTTTAATAACGAAAAGCCATACTGTCCTATTTCTTTGATGATATCAGGTGGTATGTTGTTTATTGAATTGACAACTACTGAAATTGCGGAATGGACTTGCCGAAGGTGTTCTTCATTTTTATAGTAAAGAAAATTCTTTTCATTTCTTCTGACCTCAAGAATATGCTCTTTCAAGTCATCGGCTATCTGGACAAATTCCTGTCTGTTTTTAATATTATTGATGTAAATGAGCGTAAAAATACCCCCTAACAGCGCGATCAGGGAGGGAATAGCAATACCTATAATCATCTTATGCCAGATTTTTATGCGCATCTTTCTTAAAGGGTACAATATTATTTATGTGAAATACAAACAGGGTGGTTTCCTTGTATTTTGCATTATAATTTTATTTTAACTGGTTATAAAAAAAACAAAATTAAATATTATTGACTCTTCTGGTTAAATTCTTTTAATCTTAATACGTTATTAAAGGATATACTTCCTTCCACCAGACAATTCGCCATGTCATTTTATGACTTCCGAAGAGTCTGAATTATATGAACAAACAATCGTTAGCATAAAGAATAAAAGATCATGTCAATTTGGCAACAAAAAATTTAACAAGGAGGTTTGATAGTAATGTATTTCTATTTACCAATTGCCTTAACGAGTATAAGCCTGCCGCTTATTGTCGGACTTGGCCTGCTGGTAGGTCTGCTGTCCGGGTTATTCGGTGTAGGCGGAGGATTTTTGATGACACCCCTCCTGATCATGATAGGTATCCCCCCAACGGTGGCTGCTGCTTCTGATTCATTACAGATTGTCGGTGCTTCCACATCAGGAACTTTTGCCCACTGGAAACTTGGCAACGTTGATATTAAAATGGGTATATGCCTGCTTGTTGGCGGGTTTGTCGGAGGGCTTGCAGGAGTTCAGTTAATCAAGGTGCTCAGGATGATGGGGAATGCCGACTTTGTTATTAAGATAACCTATGTTCTAATGCTCGGCATCGTCGGCTCATACATGTTTTTTGAAAGCCTGAATGCCCTTAAAAAGACAAAGCGCGTAAAAGATGGCGCAAGGATAGCAGAGACGTCTTCAAAACCGAAGAAGGAATCGGGTTTTGTTAAATTCCTCAAAAGCCTTCCTCTTCAAACACGATTTGAAAAATCCGGTGTAACGCATTCAGCCATATTAGTTATCATTCTCGGGACTTTTGTAGGGATACTTGCAGCTATAATGGGAGTGGGCGGAGGTTTTCTGATGGTGCCGGTTATGGTATATCTCCTGAGGATGCCTATGCACGTGGTTGTCGGTACAAGTCTGTTTCAGATACTTTTTACCTGTATCGAGGTCTCTTTTTTACAGGCCTATGTAAACTATACCGTTGATTTTATACTGGCGGTGCTTCTTCTGGCAGGCTCTACATTCGGCGCTCAGATTGGAACAAAACTCGGCAGAAAGCTTCACGGTGACCAGCTCAAAATACTCCTTGCCATGATAGTGCTTGTTGTTACGGTCAAGATAATGCTTGACCTGCTGCTTGAACCGTCTCTGCTTCTTTCACCGAAAGGCGGCCACTAATGAAAATGCTGAAGAAGATATTTTTATCTAATTTAATTGCGGTCGGTTTTCTGACCATGCTCTTTGCATCAAACACCCACCCTGTTATGTCTGAAGTTTCTCCTGCCAGGATACATGTAGACTCTCTTTATCACGGCACGCGGGTGGTTGTAACCGGAGATGTCGATGCAGGAGAAGAAATTATCGTAAAATTCAGTTCACCTTCAAAAAAGGCACACCTCCGCAATAAAGGGAAGAGAGCCGGATTATTCTGGATGAACGTGGGAGAGCTCGAATTCTATCCTGTCTCAGAGGTTTATCTTGTATATTCTACAAAGGATATCAGTTCAATCCTGGACAGCGATCAACAGGATAAGTATGCACTCGGATATGATGCATTCAGGAGAACCGTGGAAGTGGCTCCTGTAAGCGATGAGTCTGTAAAGGAGAAATGGGTCAAAGAATTTATAAGCTTCAAGGAGAAAAACAGGGTATACGGCATCTTTACCGGGAATATTGATACAGGGGAAAAGGGCAGTAAAAAAACCTTCAAACTCTCTGTTGAGTGGCCGTACCAGGCTCCGCCCCAGGAATACACAGTAAATGTTTACGCGGTTAAAGACAACACTGTTCATGACCACCACCAGACAACCCTGAATGTTAAGACAGTAGGCGCACTCAATTTTATATCGGGGATGGCGTTCAACAAGGCCCCTCTTTACGGTGTCATATCAATCTTAATCGCTATTGCAGCCGGATTTATCGTCAGCATAATATTTAAGGGAGGCGGAGGCGGGCATTAATAACGTAAAATATAAGACAGAGAGACAGGGGGAGCTGTTAAACACACTTTCCCCTAATGGAGGCAAGAAATGACGGTCAGAAGGTGCCGGCTTATGGTTATTGATGATGAACCAATTGTCTGCAGAAGACTTAAACAGGTGCTTGAAAAGGTCGGTTATAAGGTGGACATTTTCAACAGCGGTGTGGGCGCCCTGAATGAGCTTGATGGCAGAGCCTATGACATAATAATTACCGACCTTAAGATGGAAGGTGTGGACGGGATGAAGATACTTGAAGCTGCGAAGTCTAAAAGCCCGGCAACAAAAGTTATCATGATTACCGGCTTTGCAGAAATGGAGACGGCAAAAGAGGCATTCAGGAAAGGCGTTTTTGATTTTATTTCAAAACCGGTGGAAATTGATGTCATCAAAGAAGTGATCAGCAAGGCCGAAAAAGAGATTTCCGAAGCAAAGCAGTAATGGATTGAAAACTCCCCATACCCGCCTTCCATTACCAGCCTGAAGTAAATTAATTCAAGATTCAGCCTGCACTTTACCCCGCATAATGTTAATTTATCTATTTAAATCATGCGTGTTACAATATATTCAGGGATTGATTGATAAACCTCTTCAATCTATCCCGACTAAAAAATGGTAAACCTTATAGAAAAAATAAAAAAGTATTTCACAAAGAAGAAGACAGGCCCGGACAGCAGGCTTCCGGTGAGAGTTATATTTAACCGTTTCCGCCAGGTGCTTGACACCAATAACCGCGCGCTTGAGATCATGGCGGATATGGGAGACAAGCTCGGGGGCAACTACATCTTTGATATCAATTATATAAAGAAAACACACTCCGAACTTGCCGATTCAGTGTTCCAGTCCATATATAATCTCAACTCTCTTTCTCTGAACAGGTATTTGCATCTGCACCGCGTTTTCGAAAAGATCAACGATCGGGCCAGCAAAATACTGCGCGGCGAGTCACCGGTAGACATGAGAGAGCCTGTACTCTTTTATAGCGATATATCGTGGGAGATGTCAGACGAAGTCGGCGGCAAAAACGCGGGCCTTGCTGATCTTGCCAATCATTTGAAGCTCACTGTGCCTCAGGGTTTTGCCATAACCACAAGCGCATTCAGGGACTTCATGGAATACAACCGCATAGAAGATAATATTAAAGATCTGAAGAGTAAATACAGAAAGGCCGCAAAACATTCCCAGCAGGAAGATACATTGTCGGCCATCACATTTGCAGAGGCAGGCGGACATGAAGCCGCAGAGGAAATCCTACGGGAGGATGACTATTTTGATGAATCTTTCTTTGCCGAGGTGCAGGACCTGTTCAGAAGAGGCAAGCTGCCCCCCTCTCTTGTATCGTCATTTCAGAGGGGACTTAAAACATTAAGAGGTAAAGACGGGGAATCGTACTGTATATCCGTCAGAAGCAGCGCAGAGATGGAAGACCTTGAATTTTCCTTTGCAGGCCAGTTTGAAACAGTTCTGAACGTGCCAGCTGAGATGAGGAAGCTTGAGAAGGCTTACAAAGAAGTTTTGGCCAGCCTTTTTTCACCAAGAGCAGCTCTGTATAAGGAGTTGGTAATGCCAAAGGATAAACCGATGATGGCTATGAGCGTAGGTTGCATAAAGATGGTGGACGCAGAAGTAAGCGGGGTCATGTATTCTTCTGATCCAAATAATTTGAATAACGAAGTAGTTATTATCAATGCAAACTGGGGCCTTGGAAAGACGGTTGTTGACGGCTCGGTTGATGCGGATCATTACATTGTCCGGAAAGAAGAGACATATGAAATACTCGAAAAAAAGACGGGCAGAAAGGAATTAACTGTTATGGCCGTTAAAGGCGGGGGCATTAAAGAAGTAAGTTCGCCTGTTGAAAAACAAAGAGAACTGTGCCTCAGCGATAAACAGGTAAAGAATCTTGCCCGCCAGGCGGTCCTTATTGAGCATTACATGAAAAAACCACAGGATATTGAATGGTCCATAGACAAAAAAGGCGATCTTTACATACTTCAGTCAAGGCATTTGAGGGTCTCCGCCTCCTCGGGGGAGACGCCTGCAGACATTGCATCAAGTCTGGAAAAATATTCTGTCATAATGGAAAACCAGGGAAAGATTGCGAGGAGGGGAATAGGGGCAGGCAGAGTTTTTATCCTGAACAAAATGGAAGACCTTAAAAACTTTGCTTCCGGTTCGGTTCTTGTAGCCAGACATGATTCGTCCCACTTTATCAAGATAATGCCGAAGGCATCCGCTATTTTAACCGACACCGGTACTCCCACAAGTCATATGTCTAACGTTGCGAGGGAATTTCAGGTGCCCACGATTGTGAATACAGGATCAGGTACAAGCGTCCTGAAACATGGAGACGAGATTACGGTAGATGCAGAAGACAACAGGATTTATGCAGGAAAAGTCAATGAACTTTTAAAATACAGAATCACAGAGGATATCTCCCTGATGGAGACCGATGAATTCAGGCTCCTTCAGAAGATGCTTAGATATATAACCCCCTTAAACCTGATTGACCCGCTTCTGGATAATTTTGTCCCTGATGGATGCAGGACTTTTCACGACATTATACGTTTTATCCATGAAAAGGCGATTGCCGAACTTGTAGACGTTGACCGTTATAAGAAAGTTTTGCGAAACAATATAACGGTCAAGCTTGACGTCCCTATTCCAACAGGAATATTCATGATTGATATAGGCGGCGGATTGAATAAAAAAGGAAATGACAGGAAAGCATCCTTCGATGAGATATCCTCCATACCATTCAAGGCAATAGTAGGGGGAATGATGCATCCGGGCGTGTGGCATTCAGGAGCGGTAACAATGAAGATAAATGACTTTATGTCCAGCATGCTGAAAATGCCGGATGTATCCAACATGAGCTATCTCGGCGAGAATGTGGCGGTTATTTCACGTGAATATGTCAATCTCAGCCTGAGGTTTGGATATCACTTCAATATGATGGACTGTTATTGTAGTGATAATGTGAAGGATAATCACGTTTATTTCAGGTTTGTTGGAGGCGCCACTGATATCTCAAAAAGATCACGCCGTGCAGATCTGCTGGGATCTATTTTAAGAGAGTTTAATATGCGTACTGATATAAAGGGTGATCTAATAATTGCACGCACCGACAATCTGCCGCGCCAGGAGATGGAGGAACTGCTGAATCGCCTGGGGAGATTGATAGCTTATTCGCGCCAGCTTGATGCATTGCTCGATGACGATATCGTTGCAAATCGTTATGTAAATAATTTCCTTGAAGGGAAGTACGTACTGGATTAAATTGCCGGAAGCAGAAGGCGGAAACATTACCTCCCCATGAAAAACAGATATAGAATGAAGTTCAATTCTTTTATAAAAAAAGCCGGGAGCTTATTAAGGAAGATCGATAACATTCTACACGGAAAAAATAAAAAGCCCGGAATTGATCTTCTTATTCCGGGTGACGATTACCTTAATCTCAGAAACAGGTATTACAGTTACAAGAATCTTCTCATGAAAAACAACGAGCTTCTTGATGTGCTTTCCCAGGTAAATGAAGGCATCGACTCAGGGACAATAACTCTTCCTGCATTCAGGTCTTACCTGTCCCATATTTTTGATACTACATTTGAATTTATACAAAGCCTTAACGACATGACGGGAAGCCGCTACATTTTTCTGTATGAAGTTCTGGAACGACTCAGGGTGTCATCGGGAGAAAAGTTGAAGGAAGAACCTGAAGAAACGCCGGAAAAGTACATCATCCCGATTGAAAAAATTACAGCTGAACATTTAAAAGATACGGGCGGCAAGGCAGCTAACCTCGGAGAGATACGAAATATACTCAGGTTGCCAACCCCGCAGGGGTTTTCGATAACCTCATATACCTTCAGGGAATTTATTAACTTCAACAATCTTGACGGAAAGATCAGCGACCTGCTTGCCACTCTGGATATAAACGATACGGAGAAAATAGATGAAGTCTCCGTTCAGATCCAGGACATGGCCTCGCAGTCCATTGTCCCGCCCCTGATAGAGGAGAGTATTTACGCAGAAATCGACAGGATAGGTAAACAGAAGAACTTCTCCGTCAGGTCGAGCGCTGTGGGAGAAGACGGCAAGCATTCTTTTGCAGGCCAGTTTAGGAGTCTGCTTAATGTAAAGAGAGAATCAGTAATAGAAGCCTATAAAGAAGTGGTGGCCAGCAAGTACAGCAGCAGGGCTCTGTTTTACAGAATGGCCATGGGGATCAGGGACAGAGACATGTCGATGGCTGTATTTGTCTTGGAGATGGTCGATTCAAGATCATCGGGCGTCCTGTATACATTAAACCCCGGTTATCCTGAAAAAGATGAAACCATGCTGAGTTCAGTGTGGGGACAGGGGCAATATGCTGTTAGCGGAACCGTCTCACCTGACATGTTTGTCCTGAACCGCAAGAAAAATGGCGAAATTATTAACAGGACTATTCCTGAAAAAAACGTTAAACTGGCGCTGAAGCCATCCGGCGGCGTAGAGGAAGTCCCTGTCCCTCAGCAAAGCAGGAGATCGCCAAGCATTTCGGATGAAGAAATCAGGATGCTTTATCAATACAGTTGCATGATAGAGGAACACTTCGGTGCAGCCCAGGATATTGAATGGGTTATTGACAACAACGGTCGCCTGCTGGTCTTGCAGGCCCGCCCTCTCAATATCAGAAGAGTTATCCAGGCAGCTACTGACACATTCCAGGAGGAAAGACAAGTCCTGTGTGAAGGGGAGATTGCCAGCCGGGGTACTGCATCGGGTCAGGTATTTATTATCGACAACTTTGACCGTATTCCCGACTTTCCCAAAGGAGCTGTGCTGGTAGCAAAAAATACTTCCAACGAGTTCGCAAAAATTATGCAGTCCGCTTCAGCCATGATAATAGAGACCGGCAGTAAGACGAGCCATCTGTCGACCGTTGCCCGTGAGTTTAATGTCCCGATGTTCATTAATGCCGCAAATGCAGTTGATATTTTGCGGAATGAAACAATCGTAACCGTAGACGCAAAAGCAGGCCGTATTTACAGGGGCCGTATTGAGGGACTTTTGCGCAAAGGGGTTCTGGATGTCAATACTAAAGAATCCATGCCTCATGAAAAAGTTATAAAAAATGTGATGAATAGCATAACTCCCCTGAACCTTGTCAGGATCAATGAATCCGGTATCAGCCCGGATGACTTCGGGACAATCCACGACATTGTAAGATACGTTCATGATGTTTCCGTGAAAGAGATGTTCAGCATGGGCAAGCTTTCGGAAGCCGGCAGTTCAACTCAATTATTGTCGTCCGATCAGATACCAATGTTTTTCTACATCATTGACCTTGACGGGGGTATCGTGGATGAAGCGAGGCTCCTGAGAAAGATATCACCGGAACATATCATATCCGCTCCTTTCAGAGCATTGTGGAAGGGGATGACATATGAAGGAGTGAAATGGGCCGGCCCTGTAGATATCAACATGGGAGGCCTTGCATCCGTTATGGCAAGGTCCTTTGTGAGAACAGGTGTTACTGAAAAAGGCGGTAAAGTATACGTAATACTCACTGACGAGTATGTGAATATGAGCGTAAAACTGGCTTATCACTTTACTGTATTTGATGCATTTTGCGGTGAAAGCTATATCAATAATTATATAAATTTTCGCTTTCAGGGCGGCGGCGCCAGCTCAGAAGGAAGATACCGCCGTGCCCTGTTTATAAAAGAGGTGCTCGATTCAATGGACTTCAGGGTTGAAATCAAGGGCGATATAGTTATAGCTGATATAAAAGGCGCTTCACAGAAGGATACAGAATACAGACTTGATATCCTCGGCCGCCTCCTCGGGTGCTCCAGACAGCTGGATATGGCAATCAGCAGCATGGATGCAAAGGATTGGTATGTGAAGGCTTTTCTGGAAGGGAATTATTCTTTTGCACATGATTGATTGTTCAGCCAGGGAAGAGGTGGATTCTTTGCAGG
>CAYPIT010000054.1:0-2222 GCA_964410825.1 uncultured Nitrospiraceae bacterium | reverse complement strand
AGGCTAAAACTATACTATCCTACCGTCCTTAAGGGTTACAACACGTTCTGCATTACTTATGATAAGCGGATCATGGGAAGAAAACACAAAGGCAATTTTCTGCTCTGAGTTAAGTGTTCGAAATACTTTAATAAGATTCTCTCCTGATTTCGAGTCCAGGTTTCCCGTAGGTTCATCTGCAAGCACAATAGGTGGAGCACTCACAATGGCACGGGCAACAGCTACTCTCTGCTGCTGTCCGCCGCTCAGTTCCCCGGGGCGCTTCATTGCCTCTTTATTCAACTCAACACTATCCAGAACTTCCATAACTCTTCTTTTACATTCACTGGAAGACAAACCCTTCAAAAGCAATACATACTCCACATTTTCATAGGCAGTAAGAACAGGTATCAAATTAAAAGACTGAAACACAAAACCCATATTTTTTAGACGCATGGCCGCCGCTTCTGTACGGCTCAGTCCTGCAACTGATTCACCGTTAATATATATAATGCCCTCGGTCGGAACGTCGATTCCTCCCATCAAGTTAAGTAGAGTTGTTTTCCCTGATCCGGACGGCCCTGCCACACAGACAAACCCCCCCGGCTTGATTTCAAGGTCTACATTGCTCAGGGCATTAACCGGTATACCTCCTGAGCCATAAGTTTTACTTACTTTTTCAAACCTTATTAGACTCAATGAATAATCTCTCGTATATTAATCAATATCATATGTGCAGTATTGCCTTAACCGGATCGAGCAAGGCCGCTTTACAGGCTGGATAAATACCTGCCATTACCGCAGTTAACAGCGTGACAAAATTGGCCCCTATCAGATTCTTAATATTTAAATGGGCTTTGAGAACATGGTTAGAAGCAAAATACTGATTAGAACTCGTTAACTGCGTTAAATCAATTCCATATTCAGCAAGATATGAACACGATATTACTCCAGCCAGACTGCCTGCAAACATTGAAATAACGCCGAGCAAAAAAGATTCCAGCACAATCATACATATAATGCCTCTTGGCGGCGTACCGATAGCAGAAAGAGTGCCGAGTTCACGAAATCTCTCAAATGTGGCGGTCGTCATGGTATTTATTATTCCCATGGCAACGATAGCAAAGACAATAAGCATAAGGATATTCATTGTAGCGTTATTCAACTCAATTAACTGTTTTACATCCGGTGCTATTTGCTCCCATGTTTTAACCTGGTATTTATTGTCTGGAAGTTCCCTTTTCAGTCTTGCGGCAAGATTATATAATTGATCAAGATCGGCTCTAACAACAATCTCTGTTACAATATCGCCTACTTCTAAAAAAGAGCGGGCTGTATTAAGATTCAGATATACATGAGTCCGGTCAAAGGAAGCGAGTCCTGTACGGTAGGTCCCCCCGACAATAAATTTCCTCAATAACGGAGACCCGGATGAACCTTGAACCATTAGTGCTATCTTTTTGCCTATCTTTACTTTTAAACTGTTTGCCAGTTCTTCACCAATAAGAATATCTCCGTTATTAATAAGATATTCTCCCCTGACTATATTGGAAGATATAAGTGTAATCGCAGTTTCAGAGGCAGGTGATACACCAGATAAGATAACCGTAGAACTCTTTTTTCCAGCGAGAATAAGAGCCGCAGTCTTTATCCGATAAGTGAAGTCTACTGCACCAGCCTTTCTGAGCTCTTCTATTACTTTTTCTTTCTCAGTAACAGGCTTCATATATGCCAGGTTTGGCTCATATCCTACAGAATGTATCTGGAGACTTCCCGAATCTATCCTTATGGTATTTGATACCATTTCATTATGAAGTCCCTGCTTCAAGGCCCCAAACACAACCAGACAGAGAAGACTGAAGGAAATCGCAATGATAGTAATCAAGGAACGACGTGGATTACGGCTTACATTTCTCAAGGCTATGCGGAAATACATAAGGAAAACCTTCATGCAGTTTCCCCGGGTCTGCGGCAAACAAAAAAAGATACCATACCGTAGAGTTGCTCAAGTCTGCGAATATCAATAAAACCGGCTTCCCCCATAAAGACAGGCAGAAGCCCCCTCAGATTATCGTCAAGTTCTCTCTGGAAAAGAATAAACCTTGATGCCCATCCTATGAGAGCAGAAAAAATATTTGAAGGCCGATCTATATCGGCCGTAATAAGGAGGGCCCCGGGGTTGAGAAATCTATACATTTCTTTAAATGCTTTGGTTAAACTAGACCACTTCCATTTAGTTGGTT
>CAYPIT010000053.1:0-12616 GCA_964410825.1 uncultured Nitrospiraceae bacterium | reverse complement strand
ACAACATGTATAGTATAAATCTGGATGTAAAAAAATCTGAAGAAGTACTGATTTTTTCAGATGGATATAATAATAATCTAAAAAACATAGGGAAACTAACTACGGAAATCGGAAGAAATTTTACAGATAAAATTAAATATATAGAATTTCAAACAACTGGATGTCATGGCACTGAACCTCCCCAAAACATCTGGAAAGAAGCCTTTGGTAATACTGCTGTTGAAAAGCTTGTCCAAAACAAACTCCTTCAACCTATTCTGGCAAAAAAAATATCTGCCAATCAACTACAGGAAATCAATAAAATCATTGAATTATATAGAAATGAAGCAGTTGACGTAATTATCGCCTTATCATATTTCTCAACGAGTCATACAAGATTCAGGGATTTACTAAATGAAATATGCAAAACCAGATATGCCAGTATGCCTTTATTTGATGAAGCGATGCTTACAGGTGCGATGGGTGTTGACTGGCAAATGATGTCACAGAGGATAAGAGCGATTGTGAGCAGGGTTAAAAATAGTGAAACAATAGAAATCAGCACTCCAAAAGGAACTTCGATTACCTTTTCCAGACAGGGAAGAAAAGTACATGCTGATACAGGATTGATAACAGAGCCGGGATCGTTCAGTAACCTTCCGGCCGGTGAAGTATATCTGGCACCTCTTGAAGGTACTACACAGGGCTTGCTGGTCCTTGAATGGGCACCTACAAGAAAATTAAATAAACCTATTTATCTTTCGATCGAAAAGGGTATGGTGATAAAGGTAGAAGGAGATGAAGAATATGTTGATTACCTGAAGGAAAAGTTTTTTGAAAAAAAAGAAAACAGGAACATAGCAGAGCTGGGAATAGGAACCAATGACAGGGCTTCACGACCGGATAATATCCTTGAAGCAGAAAAAATATTGGGAACGGTCCATATAGCGTTAGGTGATAACAGTTCGTTTGGAGGAGAAGTACGGACCTCGTTTCATCAGGATTTCGTTTTTTTTGAGCCGTCAGTTACACTCATCAGCAAAAAGGGAAACAGAGACCTTTTTATGAAAGACGGTAAAATAACAAAAACCATATAGGTTTCTTTATATGAACAAACTTGTTCTTTTTGACATTGACGGAACACTTCTAACAGCAGGAGGTGCTGGTACAAGGTCGATGAACCTTGCGTTAAAAGAACTTTTTGGCATAGAAGAGGCGTTCAGGAATATTTCGATGGCCGGTAAAACAGATATTGAAATTATGAAAGAAGGGTTAAGAATGCATCGTATTGCATATTTGGATGGAAATGTAGAAAAAATGAAAGATATGTATCTTAAATTTCTCGTAACAGAGATAGATAATCCCCATAGAAGACTTTATCCTGGCATCCGTACAGCACTTGAAGTGCTTCAAAAAAACAGTATTCCTCTTGGCCTTCTGACAGGTAACCTGGAGAAAGGGGCAAGAATTAAACTCGGTGCATGCGGGGCCTATAATTATTTCCTTGACGGTGCGTTTGGGAGTGATCATGAAGACAGGGATATGCTATTACCGATAGCAATACAAAAATTCTCTGCAAGGGGTTTTGATTTTAATTTCCGTGACTGCATTATCATTGGTGATACTCCCCGGGACGTCCGATGTGCGAAGATACATGATGCGCAATGTATCGCTGTTGCTACCGGGCCTTATTCCAGGGAAGATTTACTCTGCTCTGGTGCTGATATTGTGCTTGATTCTCTTGAAGATAAGCGGTTTATGTCTTTTCTTGGATTAAATAACCACTAAAGCCTGATTAGACCTTTATACTGGAAATTCCGAATGCAAGATGTTTAATCATTTTTGATGATAGACATATTCCTATCGATTTAAGATTTATATCAAAAAGCCGTTTCCTGAATAAGGATAATCAATGAAGATCAATGAAATGAGAAAGTATCTGTTTAAAATAATTGGTATGGACAGGCTCACAGGGGCTTTTTATGCGATTTCTAACTATATGCCGGTTCGAAAATTTATAATGTATAAAGATCAGATAGCGCTATATCTGTATATTCTGTGGCTTATAGGCTGCGGACTCTGGATCTACACATTGATAGTAAGTGAAGCAGGTCCAAATACAGCATGGATGTATCTTACAGATGATCCAAAAGAGGCCCTGGTTTATATACTCTTTGGAGCATTTGGTCTTATCTACGTAATATTTTTTGCCGTCTATATAACAAAGCTTGTATATAACCTGTTTCATGGTGGGATTGAAATGATTTTCACATCGAGGTGGTACTCGCTCGTAAAATCAATAAGCTATTTAGTTTTACTCGGCTTTGCTTTCTCTTATGTGCACAATATCAAAATGGCAGGACATACAATGTACTATCAGGTCTCACATGTTTTCCGCACATCAAAGCAGCATGAGGCCGAAGCAGTAAAAAATATATCCAGTTTCAAGGAACTGCTTGATAACATGGATAAAATTGTTGGGGAATGAGAGAGTCGATTTATATTTTTTATAAAAATGCCGATAACAAATTACTATGCATTTTGCCGTTAAATGGTTAAATTCTCAAGTTGCTGGGATTATATATGGAGCGTTCAGCTTAATATTCCTGTGGATGACAACCAATGCAATTACCTTATATGATGCATTTCCGGAATATTTTGCAAACGATTCATTGGTTATAATCGGGCTTCTTTCGGCTGCGTCAGTGATATGCTATCTACTTTTTGTTGTGATCCATGGATACTATATCTCGGAAAGATTCAAGAATACCTTTCATTATACATGCATAGCTTGTTTCGCTATTTATATCGTCATACCATTATATGCACGCCCTTCATCAATTGCTTTTGTAAAAGAATTAGTGCGCTCTATTTATTAATCTGCAATTCTATACATTAAACTTAAAATTAATGATGTCCCCGTCTTTGACTTCATAAGCCTTGCCTTCCAAACGAGCCAATCCCTTCTCCTTAACCTTGACCATTTCCTTTCCACATGAGATAAAGTCATCGTAACTTACGGTTTCTGCACGTATGAAGCCGCGCTCAATATCAGAATGAATTTTTCCTG
Source organism: uncultured Nitrospiraceae bacterium (assembly GCA_964410825.1). Lineage (GTDB taxonomy): Bacteria > Nitrospirota > Thermodesulfovibrionia > UBA6902 > UBA6902 > CAZVHL01. Next base: position 9,567 of record CAYPIT010000053.1, on the reverse strand, counting down.
CAGCCTGCTTGGCGGCAGTACCCTTTTTAATAGTCCATGCCCTTACTTCATCTGAGCCGATCGTTAAAAATGAAATAAGATTAAGAGCATCATAAGACACATGACACAACTTACGCATCGCCTGTTCTTTAATGCCAAGATCGTCCAGAAAAACCTTTGCCTCCTCTTCAGGAAGCTGAGCTATTTCCATTTCTATTTTGCCGCACAGTACTACCAGAGTAGGAACAATACCCTTTCCGTTATCTTGAAAATACCTTTCTGTCTCTTCCTGATATTTCTTTACAGTGCCTGAATCTATATCTTTTTCATCAATATTAAGCACAATAATTTCGGGTATTGTTGTGAGAAACTGGTATGGGAGCAGCAGTCTCTTTTCCTCATCGTTAAACTCAGTATCTCTCAGTGATATTTCATCCTCAAGCGCCTTCTTGCATTTCAGCAAAAGCTTTCTGTCCGCCTCATTCTGATCTTTTCCTTTTTTTGACTGCGCCTCTATTTTTGCAAGTCTTTTTTCAACAAACTCAAGGTCCCCGAGGATAAGTTCAGCTTCAAATGAAATTATGTCTCTTAAAGGATTTACACCGCCAAGAGGATGCAGAATAGACTCATCTTTAAATGCACGTACAACGTGAACAATCGCGTCAGCGTCCTTTGTTACGTTGAATATTTTTGTATTTTGCGCAATATCACCCCCTGCAGCAGCCGAGGTGATGCCCAAAAAATCCAGATATTCAACCGTTGCAAATGTTATTTTCTTTGGGTGGTAAATAGAGGAGAGTTTATCAACGCGCTCATCAGGGATTTTCACCATACCAATACGTGGTTCAACTTCAGCCGAAATAGATGTCGGATATGCTGTGGTTTCTAATGCAAGCCCGGTAAGGGCATTGAAGACGGTTGTCTTGCCTGAGTTAGAGAAACCGGTGATGATTAATTTCACTTTATCTCTTTGAAAGTCTGGTAAGCGGCATGCGCTGTCCTGTTGATATCCGTCTTTGTATGCGCCAGTGACATAAAGCCAGCTTCAAATGCAGATGGAGCAAGGTTTACACCGCGATCCATCATTTTTCTGAAAAACTGCGCAAACTTTTCTGTATCAGTATTTGCCGCGTCAGCAAAATTGTACACTTCTTTATTCGTAAAGTAGGTGCAGAACATTGTGCCTGCCCTGTAGAACCTGCTTTTAATGCCAGCACGTTTTGCCGCATCTTTCAATGCATCTTCAAGGGCTTTTGATTTGGCAATAAGCTGTTTGTATGTATCTGGCTTTGACAATATCTTCAGGGTTTCTATGCCTGCGGTCATGGCAAGCGGATTTCCGGAGAGAGTACCTGCCTGGTAAACAGGCCCGTCGGGGGCTATCTTTTTCATGATATCCTTATTTCCTCCGTATGCGCCGACAGGCAGTCCTCCGCCGATTACTTTACCAAGACACGTCATGTCGGGTTTGATTTTAAACACCCTTTGTGCCCCGCCGAACGATACCCTGAAGCCGGTCATCACCTCATCGAATATCAGAACAATACCGAATTTTTTTGTAGCTCTTCTTATGCCCTCCAGATAGCCGGGTTTCGGCAGGATACAGCCGCTGTTTCCTACAACAGGCTCTATAATAACGCATGCTATTGATTTCCCGACTTTATCACAGATTTTTCTGAAGGCCTTTAGATCATTAAATGGAAGAGTGATAGTATTTCTTGCATAGTCCCTCGGCACACCAGGACTTGTTGGTACCCCAAACGTTGCAGCACCGGAACCGGCTTTTACAAGCAGACCGTCTGCATGACCATGATAACAACCTTCAAACTTGATAATCTTATCTCTTCCGGTAAAACCTCTTGCAGCCCTTATGGCACTCATCGTTGCCTCGGTACCGGAATTGACCATCCTTACTATCTCCATCGAGGGATAAACCTTGCGAATCATTGCAGCGAGTTCGATTTCGAGAGAAGTCGGTGCACCGTAGCTCGTTCCTCTTTCGGTCGTCTTTTTGATTGCCTTTACGACAGTTGGATGTGAATGGCCGAGAATCATCGGTCCCCATGAAAGGACATAGTCAATATATTCATTATTGTCGACATCATAAATCTTTGAACCCCTTGCTGACTGAATAAATAAAGGATCACCCCCTACAGCCTTAAATGCCCTTACCGGACTGTTGACTCCACCGGGAATAATACGTTTGGCTCTTGAAAAAAGTTTTTTGGATTTTTTATGTATTAATGGCATGACTGTCTCCTGTAAGTAAGAATTTTGAAAGCTTTTTATTTAACAATAATTTATAAATGGATGTCAAAAAAACCCCCCCCCTAATGTCCACTCCCGGTATGGACAAGCATACCGAAAATCATAACGTCTCACGTCTGACCTGTAACATGTCACGTTTCATTCCAACTCCCTGACCCTTCTTATCCTCTCCAGCACAGGGGGGTGTGAATAGTGAAACAGAGCATATAGCGGGTGGGGATGAAGGTTTGAAAGATTGTCCTTTGAGAGTTTTACCAGTGAACTGATCATGCCTTCAGCATTTCCGGTCATTTCAAATGAATATTTATCAGCTTCATTTTCATGGCGTCTTGAAATGAGATGAAATAACGGACTGAAAGGAAATGAAATAATCGAGCCTATAAATCCCAACAGCACCAGCTTTGCAAAAAAAGAACTCTGTGTGATAGCAAACAGGTGAATCAGAAAATCGGTTTGCAATAAATGAAATGCGATATAAATGACCACTAATGCGATAGCTTCAGTGGCCACTATATGTTTTAAGACATGTTTTTTCTTCCAGTGGCCTGCTTCGTGGGCAAGCACTGCAAGAATTTCATCCCTGTTCATTTTCTCGATAAGCGTATCATAAAGCACAATGCGTTTTACTTTGCCGATACCCGTAAAATAGGCATTAGTGTGCTTTGTCCGTCTTGATGCGTCAACCTTAAATATTCTGCTAACCCTGATTCCTGCTTTACTCAACAGGTTTTTAATTTCGCTTTCGAGTTCTTCATTATCAATGGGTGAAAACTTATGAAATAAAGGTTCAATTACATACGGAGAAATATACATAATGAAAATCCCGAACACAAGAAAGAAACACCAAACCCATAACCACCACAGAGCAGGACTTTTCTGGATTAAATAAAGGCCCACGGAAATGATAAGACCCATCAGAATCGTAGAGATGATTAAAGATTTTACTGTATCGGTTATCCATAATTTAACAGTCATGGTATTAAAACCGAACCTGTTTTCGATTTTGAATGTACTGTACAGGCTGAAAGGTATAGAAAGAACCGTGTCAGCATACGAAAGCAGAAGAAAGAAAATCAGACCTGTAACAATGAATGAATAATTCAGAGAAATAATCCATGAGTTGTAGACGGTTAGCAGGGCCAAGATGAACACCAGAAAGATAATATTGTGAAAAACAGATGATGCAAATTCAAACTTAGTATGTTCAACAGTATAGTTGCGTGTTTTACTCAGGAGGTCCTGGTCAATCTGACCTTCAAATTCGTGCGGAATTTCAGCGCCATATTTCTTCAGGTGAGACAGGTTCAAAAAATCAAGCCAGTAACCAAATATCACCACCAGCAAATACGCGCTGATAACAGTAATCAAATATCCGTTCATAGTACCCCTTTTCTATCGAAAGAATAATAGCGAGTGTCAAAAGTTGGGAAGCGGGTAAGCGCGGGAGTCCCGAAGCCAGACATTGCTTCATCGCATTCCTGCTTCATCGCTTTCCTTTAATTTTCATATATGAAATTACGAATGCAACGACAAGCATTAAATCTCCGATAATAAGCAGTTCATAACGATATGGCCTGGGCATATTCTGGTGCAATGTCGCAGCAAGGTCATACATAAAAGAGTAGAGTACGAGCATTATACCTGTAATAGTAACCAGATATGCTGAGGGAGTGGGTCTGAATTCATAGCCTTTTTCAATTAGAGCAATGATAATAATACCAAAGACTGTCATTAATGCGGCTATCGAGACAGGTGCGATCACAGGAGCGATCCATGTAAGAGGAATCAAAAACAGCACATCCCATTCAAACAATGATAAAGGCCAATCAAGCAGCGCCTTCAGCCAGCAATAATAAAATATATCCCATATGCCAAAAGCGATCATAAAATAGGCAAACCGTTCCCAGAACTTTTTCCCTGCAAGATATGCAACAGCCACGAGCATGAAAACAGATGCAATCTCCCGAAAAAATTCAACAGCTATTTTATAGTCAGCGCGAATCTTCAACGGAAAAGCAAATCCATCCGGATAATATATTGCACGTAAGTAAACAACAACAGCTGCTTCGAAATAACCCATTGTGATTCCGAAAACAGCAATCCAGATCATCTTTTTTATGAATTTAGTATTGTTCATATATAAATTTAATGCTGTGTCCTATAAAGAAGGTAATATAACTAAAATTCAAGCATAAATAATGATTCAGGGTTCACACTTACACCTCTAAGCTTTACGCTCATATGTAAATGGGGCCCTGTTGCCCTTCCGGAGCTGCCGACGAATCCCACGACTTGCCCTTTATCCACTTTGTTGCCGGCTGACACATTAAATTTGGAAAGGTGCATGTATATAGAGTAAAGACCCATGCCATGATCAACGACAAGGGTGTTGCCACCGTAAAATAAATCCTGACATAGCACAATTGTACCTGCATTTACAGCCTTTACAGGAAGGCCGGTCTTTCCGCGGAAATCGATTCCCCGGTGAATACTCGTCCGTTTCTTGTTAAAAATGCGCCGGACCCCGTATTCGGTCGAAGTTTCGGTCTCTGTCGGTCTGGAGAACTGTCCTTTCCACGCGATGGATGTTTGCTTGTTCCATATTTTTTGCTGGAGCAGATATTCCCTGTCAACACGCTTCTGACTCTCGGGGCTCAACGTGACCTTTTCTTCAGATACCGTGAGATGGATGGTTTTGAACTCATGAGGTATTACCTTGATTGCTGTTGTCACCTGTTCTCTTCCCTGCGTAATCCGGATTTCGTATTGCTGTGGAACAGTGTTCATATCTATCGGAACAAACGCGATGAGCATGCCATTTTCGACAGCATGGAAATTTATCGGTTCATCGAAAAATGCTGACTGGGCTGATGCACTTTCTCCGCCATCGAGTTTAAGGAGCAATATGTCGCCGGGATATACTTTTTCAGGCTGCACCTGAACGCTGAAGGCAGAAGCGCTGGCGGACACGAAAAACAGTGAAAAAAAAGATAAAAGAATTATATAAAGCAGACATCGTTTCAAGGTCATTTATTATAGCAAATAAAATTATAGCGAGGAAGTTTATCCTCACATCATCGCTTTCCCGCTTCATCACTTCCTCGCTTCTGTGCTTCTTAACTTTTGATTATTGATTTTTAATCGCTTTTGCCGTACTTTATATAAAGTAAAATTGTTAAGGAATATGAAATGCCATGCTTGATATCCGGATTGTAAGAGAACATACAGAAAAAGTAAAAAATTCGCTTGAAAGAAGGGGAGAGCGAACAGATATCCTTGACCGTATTCTGAAAATCGAAAATGAAAGAAGGGACCTTTTGCGCATTGTAGAGGATATGAGACAACGCAGGAATCAGATATCGCAGGACATCGGAAGACTGAAAAAGGATGGTGGAGATACTGCCGGTATTATGTCAGAAGCAAAAGAGATTTCTGATCAGATAACCGACAAACAGGACAGACTGAGAGAGCTTGAAGACCGGTCTATGCAGGAACTGTTACTGATTCCAAATATCCCTGATGAATCGGTTCCCATAGGAAAAGATGAGACAGAAAATCAAGAGGTGAGAGTGTGGGGGGAGACCCCTGAGTTTTCCTTTGAACCGAAAAACCACTGGGACATAGGCGAGAATCTTGATATTCTGGACTTTGAGAGAGCAGGCAAAGTTGCCGGGGCACGGTTTGTCATTAACAGGGGGGCTGGAGCAAAGCTCGAAAGGGCATTGATGAACCTTATGCTCAACCTGCATACAAAGGAGCATGGCTATACAGAAATTTTTCCTCCTGTTCTGGTCAATAAGGACTCAATGACGGGCACGGGACAGCTTCCTAAATTTAAGGAAGACCTGTTCATGGAAACCTCAAAAGGATACTATCTAATCCCTACAGCCGAAGTTCCTGTAACCAATATTCACAGGGAAGAAATTCTCAATGAAGATCAACTGCCTGTTTATTACACTGCGTACACTCCCTGTTTCAGGAGAGAGGCCGGTTCACATGGAAAGGATACACGGGGCTTGATACGGCTGCATCAGTTTAATAAAGTGGAGCTTGTGAAATTTGTCAGACCCGAAAATTCATATGATGAACTCGAATCACTTACCCTGAACGCTGAAGAAGTTCTGAAAAGATTGGGACTCCACTACAGGGTAGTTGCGCTCTGTACCGGCGATATCGGTTTTTCTGCAGCAAAAACATATGACCTTGAGGTCTGGTTTCCGGCACAGGGGAGATTCAGGGAGATTTCATCCTGTTCTAACTTCACGGATTTCCAGGCACGGAGGGCCGGCATCCGGTTTAAAAGGACAGGCAAAAAAGGAACTGAGTTTGTGCACACATTAAATGGTTCGGGCCTTGCAATAGGTCGTACCCTTGCCGCGATTTTAGAAAATTATCAGCAGGAAGACGGCTCGGTCATCATCCCCGAAGCGCTTCAACATTTCATGGGAGTCGACAGAATAGTAAAGCGCTGAAGCGCTTCACATTTTATTCATATTTGTCTGGTAATTTAAGATCATAAAATTAGAAAAGGAGGTGGTCTTGTGAACAAGGCATCTGCAGTACTATTATCAATCTTATTTGTTATGACATTTTTTGTTTTTAATGGGTCGTATGCAAATAGTGCGGAATATGTTGGAGTAAAAAAATGCAAGGCCTGCCACATAAAACAGTATAAATCATGGAAGACGACATCCATGGCGAATAGTTTCGAAAGTCTGAAACCGGGTGTTAAGGCAGACGCGAAGAAAAAGGCAGGACTTGACCCTGATAAAGATTATACGCATGATGCCAATTGCCTTGAGTGCCATACCACCGGGTATGGAAAACCGGGCGGTTTTACAAGTATCGAGGAAACCCCGAAACTGGCGAATGTCCAGTGCGAAAGCTGTCACGGACCGGGTGGCACTTACCGTGAAGTTATGAAAAAGAATAAGAAGTTCAAACTGGCTGATATTAAATCTATAGGATTTATAATGCCGTCGGAGGATGAACAGGGTTGTCTCACCTGTCATGGAGAAAGAAGCCCGTTTAATGAAAAAGTGGATTCAAAATATAAATTTGGTTTTGCAGAAAGACTGAAAAAAGTTCACGAGCATTTCTCCTTAAAGTATGAGCATTAACGTTCTGCACGAGGCTAAGCCTCCAGTGGAGGCTTAGCCTCGACTATGGTTGCGTTCCACAGCCACCATTAATAATGCAATTGCTGCTGGTGTTACGCCGGGAATCCTGCTTGCCTGTCCAAGGTTCAAAGGCATGACTTCATCGAGTTTTTCAATTATTTCTCTGGAAAGTCCATGGATACCACTATACACGAAATTCTCGGGGATTGTTTTTTCTTCAATTTTTTTAAACTTTTCTGCTAACTCCGCCTGTCTTTTGACATAGCCCATGTACTTGGTCTGGATCTCAACCTGATTGATCGCATCCTGGGTCATGCTGTTACCGGATGGAGAAAATTCAGCTATGTTTTCATACTTCACTTCCGGTCTTTTGAGTAGCTTGTAAAGAGATATATTTTCTTTCAAAGGGGATGCCCCGAGCTTTGACAACACAGGATTGATCACATCAGGTTTAATGCGAGTCTCCTGAATCCTTTGCAATTCGGTTTGTATGGAATTTTTTTTATGATAAAAAGCAGTTAACTGTTTTTTGTTAATCAGACCAAGGTCGTGCCCCTTTTCCATAAGCCGCAGGTCAGCATTGTCCTGCCTCAGCAATAGCCTGTACTCTGCCCTTGAAGTAAACATCCTGTATGGCTCTTTTGTGCCCTTTGTGACAAGATCATCAATAAGGACACCGATGTAAGCCTCATGTCTTGCTGGTATATAAGGCTGTCTGTTTTTAATTTTAAGGGCTGCATTGATGCCTGCAATAAGCCCCTGTGCAGCAGCCTCTTCATAACCTGATGTGCCGTTAATCTGCCCTGCATGATATAGGCCGTTTATAAGTTTTGTCTCAAGAGTTGGTTTAAGCTGGGTAGGGTAAACGAAGTCATATTCTATTGCATAGCCGTACTTATTAATTACTGCATTCTCAAGACCTCTGATGCTCCGAACCATTTTGTCCTGAACTTCACGGGGTAAACTCGTTGATATCCCGTTTGCATAATACTCATCTGAGTCGATTCCTTCAGGCTCAAGAAATATCTGGTGCCTTTGCCTGTCTTTGAATTTAACAACTTTATCTTCGATTGAAGGGCAGTATCGAGGACCTATTCCGGTGATTATCCCGCTGTACAGAGGAGAATGCTTTAAATTGCTTTGAATCAGTTTATGAGTAGAGGCATTTGTATATGTCATGTAGCACGGGAGCTGGGGATTGGTGATGTTCTTTGTAAATAGTGACATTGCAGGTGGAGGAATGTCTCCTTCCTGAATGTCCATAACAGAAAAATCGATACTTTTTTTAGCCAGCCTTGGAGGGGTACCTGTTTTAAGGCGTCCTATCTTAAACCCGATACCGGCAAGACTCCTTGATAAATTAATGGAGGGCGGTTCACCTGCCCTGCCTGATGGTTGATTTTCAGGACCTATATGGATCAGGCCGTTTAGAAATGTCCCTGTTGCTATTATTACGGCTTTGGCTATGTATTTTGCTTTCGATGTTTTGATGCCGAGGATATGATCGCGATCAATAAGCACTGCGTCCACACTTTCCTGCCTTATACCCAGACCTCCCTGGGCATTGAGGGCCTCTCGCATATACTTTCTATAAAGAGCCCTATCAGCCTGCACTCTCGTAGCCCATACAGCAGGGCCTTTGCTTGTGTTGAGAGTCTTGAACTGTATTCCTGCCCTGTCAGCAATTTTTGCCATTTCACCTCCGAGCGCATCGATTTCCTTTACTAAATGACTCTTGGCAAGCCCCCCGATCGCGGGATTGCAGGACATCTGGCCTATCGAATTAATACTTATTGTGAAAATGGCTGTAGTTAAACCCATCCTTGCTGTGGCAAGTGCTGCTTCACAGCCTGCATGGCCTGCACCGATCACAAGGATGTCGTAATCTTTCACGGTATGCATAGTTATTACTATAAGAAATATGGAAGAAGTTGTTCAAATGACGCATAGCGCCTGAAGCGGGAAAGTTTGTCATACTGAAAAGCCCGGAAGCAGCAATTTGTAATATAATTTTGGTATACTATCGTGTTTAAATTATGGGCCGCTAGCTCAGTTGGTAGAGCAACGCCCTTTTAAGGCGTGGGTCGAAGGTTCGAGCCCTTCGCGGCTCACCACTCTTTTTCTCTCCGTGCGCAAACCAAAGGGGTCCCCATCGTCTAGCCTGGCCCAGGACACCGGCCTTTCACGCCGGCGACACGGG
>CAYPIT010000052.1:0-12618 GCA_964410825.1 uncultured Nitrospiraceae bacterium | reverse complement strand
TATATGGCTATGTTTGAATATATTCATCTCATTGGGCAGCAGTATGCTAAAGTGAGCGTTTTTGCTCCGAGGTGCGGTGCGATAAAAAAGAAGTTCTTCCTTGATGTAGGCGGTTATAATGAAAGTTACAGGGGTGCAGATGTAGAAGACTTTGAACTGGCCAGAAGGATAAATAAAGTTGACTGCATCATCTTAAATCCCAAATTAATTGTACGGCATCAATTTGCAAATTTCAGGCAGGCATTAAAGATCTATTTCAGTCGAACTGTTATGTGGGTACATCTATTCTTTAAAGAAAAGCAGCTTGATAATGCAGGGCCTACTTCGCCAAGCAATGGCATCTCGGCAATCTGTGCATTTTTTAGCTTTCTTTCCCTGTTTGTTATTCCTCTGATAACTTCTGCAAAGTACATGTTTTTATTCTTAATAGTTAGTTATCTGTTATCAAATTTAAAATGGTGGAATTTCATGCGTGATGAGGCAGGGTTTCTGTTTGCTGTCAGGGCACTGTTTCTGAATTATTTTCTGGGCATCGAGATTATGATTGCAGCTATATACGGTGTTATCAGTTATCCCTTTGCAAACAAACAGATGTTACCTGGATAAATTTATGTCAAATAATCTGGTTGTATTAGCATATGCAAATGCCAGTCCATTTCCGTATCATGCATGGACACCATTGGCTATTCTTTCTCTCGGCTCTTATCTGGAACAGCATGGAATAGAGGTTGAGTACTTTGATGAAAGAATTCACAGGAAAGATCGATTCAAGGAATTAATCAAGAGAGATCCCCTTCTTGTCGGTCTTTCGACCATGACCTGCTTTCAGATAAAGAACACCCTCCGGCTCGCAAAGCTGGCGCGCAATAGAGCCCCGTACATCCCCCTTGTCTGGGGAGGAACACATCCCTCTATGATGGCAGAGCAGACCCTCGAATCCGGTTTTGTCGATTTTGTTGTAAAGGGTGAGGGTGAGCAGACGCTCCTTGAACTGGTACAGACACTCCAGAGAGGCGAAAGAGATTTCAGCGGAATCAACGGCCTCGGCTGGAAGAGAAACAGCAGTATTACAATGAATCAGGACAGAGAGTTTCTCGATATCAATGATCTTCCTTTTCCCTATGACGGCAAGGGTAAAGATATACTGCTTGAATATATACGTCGATCCGGTGACACCCTCGAAAATATCGGGTATGAATCATCCAGGGGCTGTCCCCATAAGTGCGGCTTCTGTTATAACGTTTATTTCCATAAGAATGTCTGCAGGGTAAAAACCGTTGCAAAGGTGAGGGAAGAGCTTGTGAAACTGAAGGCCCTGGGAGTTCATAAGATGACCTTTTATGATGACACATTTCTCGCGGGCAAAAAAGAGATGATGAAAAGCATCCTTCCGCTTCTGAATGAAATGGATTTCAGGTGGATAGCAAATGTACGGATCAATACATTTAATAAGGAACTGCTCGCCCAGTTTCAGGATAGCGGTTGTGTATATCTCTTTTTTGGTGTTGAGTCTCCTGATGACGAGATTCTTAAATTCATCAGAAAAGGCCAGAACAGGCGAATGATTGACGAAGGGATAGCAGTTGTCTCCCAGGGAAACATCCCAACCCTGTATTCATTAATAATCGGTCTTCCAAATGAGACAGAGGAACAGATGAACAAAACCCTTGACTTTGCGGATGAGATCCGCAGACGACATCCAGGCGCTGAAGTTCCTATCCAGCCGTATGTGCCGCTGCCAGGTACATTATTATATGAGGAAGCATTGAAGTCAGGATTCATCCCTCCTTCACACCTTGAGGGATGGAAAAATTTTACTAATGATGAAGTAAGAAACCCTTGGATAAAAGATCCGAAATTGTTGAATTCAATATATATAAACTCCTTCCTGGCCTTCCGGTACGAGAGATTCCTCAAGAGTTTCTGGAGCAACCTTGTCTTTGGCCCCCTGCATAAATTGTCACTTTGGAGGTGGAAAAAAAGGAATTTTAATTTTTTTGTTGAACTTTATTTATACCTAACCTACAAACGACTGGGACGTTTCTTTATTTTCGTGGAAAAAACTTTTAAAAGCTGATTAGCCCATATTCTTCTCTTGGTAAAGCAGGTATCTCCTGTTTTTCATATAACCATTGTTAATTCCGGAATACAGATTTCTCGTTTTTTTATTATAATGTAAAACCATGTCAACAATATCCGTTCTTCCAGAAATATTAATCAATAAAATAGCTGCCGGTGAAGTGATAGATCGCCCTGCATCTGTAGTAAGAGAACTGGTTGATAATTCTATTGATGCAGGAGCTACCCAAATTGATATTGATGTACTTCACGGCGGTAAAAAATTGATTAAAGTATCGGACAATGGTCAGGGTATGGACAAAGATGACGCCCGATTGTGTTTTGAAAGACATGCCACCAGCAAAATAGTTAGTGAAGATGACTTGTTTGATATAACCACTCTTGGTTTCAGGGGGGAAGCATTACCCGCAATAGCGTCTATATCGAAAGTTATACTTATATCATCAACCGCTAATGCTACAGCAGGGATAAAAGTAGAAATCGAAGCAAGTAATAAAATTAATACTTCTTATGCTCCTCCAGTTCAAGGCACAGCGATCGAAATAAGGGATATATTTTATAATACCCCTGCAAGGAAGAAGTTTTTAAAAACAAACCCTACTGAACTCTCTCATATTATCGAAACCGTCACCCAGAAAGCATTTTCATTTCCAGGGATTTCATTCTCCTTAAAGCATAACAACAATGAAATTCTGGATGTTTCCGTTGCATCGGATCTCAGGGAGAGATTCAAACAGATTTATGGAGAAGACTTTACAGATGAATTCCTTGATTTAAAAACAACCGGAAAGATCATAAATCTAACAGGGTTCTGTTCTTCTGCAGATTTTACAAGGGCTTCAAGGAGTCATCAATTTATATTCGTAAATAGACGGCCTGTGAAAAATCCGACTATTAACCATGCAGTCTATAGTGCGTATAGCAATATTATTCCCAAAGATAAGCACCCGGCATATTTTCTCTTTCTTGATATTGATCCTAAGATCGTTGATGTAAATGTTCATCCGGCAAAGCGGGAGGTGCGATTTGAACGACCGGACGAAATTCATAGAGCAGTTTCTGCAACTGTATATGAGGCGCTCAATCCAGGATCCAGCACAAGAACTGATGTTGCGCCATATGAGGATGATTCAGGGAGTTACGCAGCACCAGATTTCAGGGTCAACAATCAGGCTGTTCCGGTTGTAAGTGAGGCTGTACAGGGTTTGTTGAAAGATTCACAGACAGATATTTTCAGATCAGGCATTACACCTGATGTTTCAGTTTTTTATTATATAGGAGAAGCCTTTATCGCAAGAACTTCGGTCAACGGCCTTGAAATCATTGACCAGCATGCTGCCCATGAAAGAATCCTTTATGAGCGCTTCCTTAATAAAACATCTATCGAGACAGACACCCTCTTCCTGCCGATCAGACTTGAATTGCCTGCAAAGGAGTACAATCTCATTATCAGAAACAAAAAATTGCTTTATGGACTTGGGCTTGATATAGAAGATTTTGGAAACAATAACATTATAGTCAGGGCAATTCCAAGAGAACTGAAAAAAGCTGAAATGAATGAACTTCTGCTTGACATAGCTTCAGGAATTCTGGAAGAGGAAACCAGCGGCATTAAAGGCGAACTTACAGCACAATCAATTTTAAAAAACATCGCTGCCAGAATGGCATGTCATAAATCAATAAGAGGAAGCGAGCCTTTGAACAATGAGGAATTGACAGTAATGATGTCTGACCTCGAAAAGACCAGAGTGCCTGACAGATGCCCGCATGGCCGTCCAACCAGGATTTTCCTCTCTATTGATGATCTTAACAAGATGTTTAAGAGAAAATGATAATACATTATCAGGACTATGAATTACCCTCGAAACAAGAAAGTCATAATCATCCTTGGCCCTACAGGAGTAGGTAAAACAGCTCTTTCAATATTTCTCGCTAAAAAGCTCAATACTGAAATTATCAGTGCTGATTCGATGCAGGTCTACCGGCATATGGATATAGGCACAGCCAAACCTTCTGCCAAAGAATTAAGTACAGTTTACCACCATTTAATTAATATTCTTTCTCCATCGGAGACCTTCAGTGCCGGGCTGTTCAAAGAAAAAGCTTTGGAAATCATTCATGACCTGCATAGCAGAAATAAAATTCCTGTAATAGTCGGGGGCACAGGTCTTTACATCCGGTCCCTCACAAAGGGGCTTTTCGATGGACCTGGAGCAGATGATTCATTGAGAAAAGTGCTGAATGAAGAAGAAAAAAGGTATGGCAAAGGTCATCTGTATAAGAAACTCGTCACAATTGATCACGATGCAGCAGAAAAAATTAATCCACGTGATACAAGAAGAGTTATTAGGGCCATTGAGGTCTCAGTTATAGACGGAAATAATATATCTGAAAGTCAACGACTTTCTACAATACCTTCTGATTATGATTTTTTAAAAATCGGACTTTTTAGAGAAAGGAAAGAACTTTATAAGATTATTGAAGATCGTGTTGACAGGATGATAGACAGAGGTCTCTTGGATGAAACAAAAAATCTTCTAACGTTCAATCCAAACAAAACCGCTCTTCAGGCTCTTGGATATAAAGAGATAAAACTTTATATTGATGGTCATGTTGATATCGAAGAGGCGGTGAGGCTTATAAAAAAAAGAACAAAGATGTATGCTAAAAGGCAGTTTACCTGGTTTAAAAAAGAGCCGGATATACTCTGGGTTGACATATCAGGAATTTTCGACAAGGAACAAATTTATTCAACAGTCTTAAATGATGTTGAATTTCTGAAAAAATTACTTTATCGTAATGTAACGAGGGGATATACACTATGAGCAATGGCGAACATAAGCTTCAGGACCTTTTTTTAAATCATGTGAGGAAAGAAAAAATTCCTGTCACAATTTTTCTCATAAATGGCGCTCGGCTCAGGGGCACTATAACCGGTTTTGATAAGTTTGCGATTACTCTGAAGCACGATGTACAGCAGCTTGTTTATAAGCATGCCGTCTCCACAATCTCACCAGAGAAAAACTTCAATTTAAGAACAGGTTCTTCGAGCGAGGAAATTTAGAAATATTGGGATCTTCTCCGCGAAATCCGCTTCTGACAGTTGATGCAATTATCGAAATAAATCAACGGATAATCCTTATAAAGAGAAAAAATCCTCCTGCAGGCTGGGCCATTCCGGGCGGCTTCGTTGATTATGGTGAAACTCTTGAGGAAGCGGCGATTAGAGAAATGAAAGAAGAGACAAGTCTTGATATAAATCTGGTCAGGCAGTTTCATACATATTCAAACCCCGATCGGGACCCGAGGCATCATACAGTTTCAACAATATTTATCGCCACCGCAACAGGTACACCAGAAGCCGAAGATGATGCAATCGATATAGGTATCTTCACCAGCGATACCCTCCCTGCAGAGATAGCTTTTGACCACCGACAGATTCTTGAGGATTATTTTCAAGGCAAGTATTAGCTCATATTCCCCACATGGCAAAGCAGGTTTCAAAAAAAGCACTTTGGAAACGGCGGTTGCTGACTCGTTTTCTGATTTACTGTAAATATAATTATGCTATTTAAACGTGTCATATAAATACATGGTGCCGTATTAAAGAGTTTTTTTGAAACCTGCTTTGCTTCAATATATTTTACGAATCATTATCCAGTTCTATCCTGATCAGCTTCCCCTTTGCATCAGCAACTACTATATCATCTGCAATCACAGCCTTTGCATACATCTCTACTGTCTTTCTGGTGTCTCTTACTATTTCGGCAATACATGTAATTTTCTCTCCCACATTAACGGCCTTTCTTAATCGTATATTCATCTGAGCAGTAACCGCCGGCAAGTCCATCTCGATCGCCAGTTTAACCATAACTTCATCAAGCAGAGTCGATATGATACCGCCGTGTACAATATCCATATATCCCTGATGCTCTTTTTGAGGAGTAAATTGAGTAGAGATGATTTTTCCACTAAAAGAAAAATCTAATTTCAGGCCTATAGGATTTTTCGACCCACAAACAAAGCAGTAACCATCGTCAGTAAATTTCATTATAGACTTCCTGTCTCTTTCGTCATTTTTTGTAAGTAGATTATAATTGGAAACGTGAAATCAGTCAAAAACATCTTTGTGCTAATATTAAGCTATGCAGTATATCAAAGAAACTCTCGACAAATTCTATAATGAATTTAACTTCAAAGAGCGTCTCACTCATGACCCCATATCCTTCCCTCATAAATATTCGAACCCAGATGATATAGAAACCGCAGGTTTCATCGCTTCCGGTTTTGCCTATGGCAAAGTTACGCTATTTATGCCTGTCATCGAAAAGATTCTAAAGCCCGGCGGCAATCATCCTGCAAAATATTTTATGCAGTTCTCATTGAAAAAGGATTCTAAATACCTCGGTGGTATTCGATACAGATTTAATAAAGAAAAAGATATCCTTTGTTTCATTTATATGTTAAGCGAAGCGTTGAGAAACTGGGGATCAATCAAGCGGCTTTTTTACCACTTCTACAATGAAGATATACAGCTCGCTCTTATCGGCTTCACCGATTATTTTCTGCATATTGACACATCACCGGTATATGGGGAAAATATCAAACCTTATGGGCTTCTGCATTTGTTCCCCTCACCAGCGAGAGGCAGCGCATGTAAAAGAATGAACCTGTTTCTCAGATGGATGGTTAGAAAAAATGATATTGATTTTGGTATATGGGATAAGATTCCGCCTTCAAAATTAATTATTCCTCTTGACACTCACATAGCTAAAATTTCTCATTGTCTGGGTTTAACGAGACGGTCATCTTCAGACTGGAAAACCGCAAAGGAAATTACCGATTTTTTCCATAAGCTTGATCCCGAAGACCCACTGAAATACGATTTTGCGCTTTGTCATCATGGCATATCAGGATTATGTAAAGGAGAAAAAATTATTGCTATATGTTCATCATGTGCACTGGCAGGTAAAGCTCCCCTGCCTCAGAAATAACCGATCAAATTATCCTGCTATGATTTATCTCATACACAACAGCATAATTTTCTGATTAAATGTATGTGTGTTAATATCTACTCGAGAAATGAGTATAACATTCAAATTATACTGGAGGTGTTATGGAAACTCTTGACTTGAAAAAGCTAATTAAATTTTATCCTGATAAAATTTCGAGGGAAATGCTCGCAGATAAACCGGAAATGAGAATTGCGTTGATGTGCCTTGAGCCCGGCCAAAAATTATCGCCTCACAAGGCACCATTACGTCTTTTAATGTATGTTGTTGAAGGAAAAGGCACAATAACTGTTGGTGATGAGACAATTGTAGCGGACGAAAAAACAGCCATTCCCTGTGATCCTATGGTATCTCATGGTTTTACTGCAGATAAAGGAGAAAGGCTTGTTGTAATGGCGGTTGTAACACCTGTAGACTAAATGAACAGACAATGGATCCAATCTTAAAAGAACCATGTTTGTCATAATTAAGGCTTGTAAGAAATGTCTATTTCCCGAATTATGATACAATATGAATAATCTTCAACAGCTTAAAATATCATTCAATAGAAACAGCCTGATAAATCAGGCCATATATTTAATTTTTGTGAGGAGGTTAATATGAAAAAGCCGGTCATAAACTACGATGAATGCACAGGATGCGCTACATGTGTAGAAATCTGTCCAGAGGTTTTTGAACTTCGTGATGACGAAAAAGCATATGTAATTGCAGAGGACAAGTGTGATACATGTGACTGTCAGGAAGCTGTCGATACGTGTCCTTCCGAAGCAATAACCATTGAAGAATAGAAACAGTTCCACTGATGCCCCGTTAGCAATTTAGATGAAATAGCAAAACGGGGCATTTCTTTTCACGCCATATCATATCTTCATCTTTCTATATATTAAATTATTTTCTCACAGTTTGATTTTGAAAATGAATTTCAATTTCCTTGACAACCGACCAATGTTGCCATTATAATACATTCGAATGTCAATGAGAAATCGTTCTGCACACAACCCGATGAAAACTCGAAAGCTTACAGAAAAAAAAGAGAAGTTAAGCTCCTTTCTAAAAGAGAAAGGATTTAAATCAACCAGACAGCGGGATATTATCACCAGTGCATTTCTAAAAACCGGGGAACATGTCACCGCAGAAGACCTTTACAAGAAAATTAACAGAAAGCATAAAGATATCGGTTTTACTACTGTGTACAGGACATTGAAACTTTTAAAGAAGTCAGGTCTTGCCACAGAAAGTATATTCGCAGATAATCTTACTCGATACGAGCCCCTTTCGGAAGAAAATCATCATGATCATCTTGTGTGTCTGAATTGCGGATCAATTACAGAGTTCGAAAATTCAAAGATCGAAAGATTGCAGGAAAAAATTGCCGATGAATTTGGCTTTCATACTGTATCACATAAAATGGACTTATATGGGTATTGCGAAGAATGCAGAAAACACACACCAAAAAAATGAGCCAGGATCGATGAAATAAATGCACGATCACTGCCACACTCATAATGCTGTAAAAAGCGGTGCTCCAAGCTTGTGCCTTGTTGGTAATCCCAATGTAGGCAAGAGTGCAATTTTCGGACTTCTAACCGGTCGTTATGTGACTGTCTCAAATTATCCTGGAACGACTGTTGAAATAACCCGGGGAGAGTCATCAATACACGGCCTGAAATATCAGATTGTCGATACACCCGGTGTGAACAGTCTTGTCCCGATGAGCGAGGATGAAAAAGTTACAAGAGACATTCTTCTGGATAAAGAGCATGATGTGGTCATTCATGTTGCTGACACAAAAAACATTAAGAGATCTCTTTTCATAACTCTTCAGTTAGTTGAGATGGAGTTGCCGCTGATTATTGACCTCAACATGAAAGATGAAGCATCTGACAGGGGCATAAATATAAATGAAAGCATGCTTAGTGATCTGCTTGGGATAGAGGTTGTCTCAACAATAGCTGTCCAGAAAAAGGGAATATCATCTCTGAAAAAAATCGCTGACAAACCAAGAGTTTCAAATTATAAATTCTATTATGACAACAATATTGAAAATCATATATCGAAACTCGAGCCATTATTACCAAATGCGCATATTTCCAAAAGATCGATCGCCCTTATGATACTTTCAGGTGATGAGACCCTTAGGGATTGGCTTTTAACAAATGTGCCATCAGATAAAATAAAGGTGATCGAAGCGATACGAGACAGTTTGTCCGAAAAATATTCCCAGTCTATTAGTTACGTTATCACTCAGCAAAGGATTAAGTCTGTTGATAATATAGCAAGTCAAATTCTGACAAAAACTTCCAGAAAAGAAAAAGGGTTATCAGGTTTTCTTGCTGAGAAATCGACTCACCCGATATGGGGATTCCTGTTTCTTCTGCTCGTGCTTTATGTTATTTATGAGTTTGTCGGTGTCTTTGGCGCCGGCATTCTCGTAGATTATATGGAAGAGGTGGTTTTTGGAAAATACCTGAATCCCTGGGCTGAGAAAATTGTTACATCATTTATACCGATCGAGTTTGTTCAGGAACTTCTGATCGGGCCTTACGGAGTAATTACAATGGCATTTACATATGCCATTGCAATAATTCTTCCGATAACAACAACTTTTTTTATCGCCTTTTCAGTAATGGAAGATTCGGGTTATTTACCTCGTCTTGCTGCCATGCTGAATAAGGTGTTCAGTGCAATGGGACTGAATGGTAAAGCGGTCCTTCCAATGGTCCTTGGACTTGGTTGTGATACTATGGCCACCCTGACAACAAGGATTCTTGATACTCCAAAAGAACGGCTTATTGTTATCCTGCTTCTTGCATTGGGAGTACCATGCTCAGCACAGTTAGGTGTAATTCTCGGGATGTTTGGCAAGTTGCCTGTTGAAGCGGTACTTATCTGGGGATCATCATTAGTGTCAATAATAATCTTTGTAGGATTTATCTCTTCAAAAATTATACCCGGCCAGAGTGCCGATTTCCTGTTGGAACTTCCCCCAATCAGGTTGCCGCAATTTTCAAACGTTCTTGTAAAAACCCTGTTTCGTATTGAATGGTACTTAAAGGAAGCTGTGCCTCTTTTTGTGCTTGGCACACTAATATTATTTACTGCTGATAAGCTAAGAATATTGCCGTATATTCAGGATGTCTCCTCCCCTATCATTGTAACAGTACTGGGATTACCGGCAGAGGCTACGGAATCCTTCATAATGGGATTCCTCAGAAGAGATTATGGAGCAGCCGGCCTCTTTTCACTTCAGGAGCAGGGACTCCTGAATGCTGAGCAGGTGGTTGTAAGTATGGTGACTATAACGCTTTTTATCCCGTGTATTGCAAACCTGTTCATGATCATCAAGGAGAGAGGCATAAATACAGCATTGATTATATCAGCTTTTATTTTCCCGTTTGCGATCATTACAGGAGGCGTGCTGCACAGAGTTCTTTTATGGCTAAATATCTTTTAATTTATATTAATTGAAGTTGTTGTTTATTCATCCACAAAATATAATTCGATTATTGGAAATAAATGCATAGAGCAGAGAATGTAAACAAAAGAGAAGCCATCATTGGCTGGATAATAACCGTATTCTATATGGGACTCATCTTTTTCCTTTCATCACTCCAGGGTTTCAATTTGCCGGAACTTCCTGAAAATTCTGACAAGTTTATCCATATGGTGGCTTACATGCCACTGGGATTTCTGTTTTATAGATCTCTCATAGAGAGCGGTTTCAGGCGATATGGATTTACTGTGGCTTTGCTTCTTACAGTTTTATATGGTATTTCTGACGAATTTCACCAGGCATTTGTGCCTGGTCGGTATGCTACTATCGGCGATGTTATTGCTGACTCTCTTGGGGCACTGCTTGGATGTCTCGGCGCAAGCTTTATAAAGAAATAATGGATATTTTATCTTCTGATCTTTGACCGGGGAATGTGTTCGGTCTTTTCCACTCGATCATCCGGATCATGATAAAATTTAAACCTGAAGAGCGCATCAGGTCAATGACAGTCGATACATACTAAGGTTATTAGTATATGGCCTGAGAAAGTTGTTTGTTGTTGAGCCCTCAATATTGATATCTTTTTCCTGACTAAATATAACATTGCTTTTTACCGATACTATATATGCTATGTATAAGACCCTCAAGTTCAAGATTTCAATAACCGCCTTACTAATTATCTCTTTCATAATGGCTTTTTCTGCTTGGAGAGATATGAAAAGTACAGAACATGTCATATTTGAAGGACAAAAAGAAAAAGCCTCTTTATTTTCTGACAGAATAGAACATGGAATAATGGTTCTGATGCTAAAAAACAACTGGGAAGACATACAGAAATTCCTAGTAAATCTTGTCCAGACTTCAAGCGAACTTGCAGAAATACGCATATTTAATCCAGATAGCAGGACTATTGCGGTATCTTCAATCTCAAAAGAGATTGGAGAAAAAATATATGCAGAAGATATGGATAACATTCAGAAACAGAACTTTCAGGATAGTTTTATTGTAGAAAAGGACGGTAATCAATACGCTTCCAAATTGACCATGATAAATAATATGCCTGCCTGTCACAGATGCCATGATAAAGAAAAAAAGATGCTGGGAATCATGGATATAGAAGTCTCCCTAACAAAGATTCAGCAATCTATTCAGAATGTTAAAAAACTCCATTTAACTGATGCACTTATAAGTTTCTTTTTTATTGGAGGAGGCATTCTTCTTGTAGTTGGAATCTTGATTGACAGACCTATAAAAAACATGATTTATACTATTAGAAAAATCGAAAATGGCGATACAACCGCACGGATGAATGAAGATAAGAAAGATGAATTCGGTATGGTTGCAAAGAGTTTTAACAGTATGCTCAATTCCCATGAAACCGCAAAAAAAGAAATAGAGGCCTGTCATGTTGAACAGATGCAGAGAGCTGCAAAACTGGCATCACTCGGGGAAATTATTTCAGGTATTGCCCATGAGATTAAAAATCCATTAGCAGGGATAAGTTGTGCTGTGCAGGTTGTACAGTCAGAATTAAGTAAAGATGACAGTAAGAGGGGAATAACTAAGGAGATATTGCATCACATCAAAAGGCTTGATAATACAGTTAAGGGATTGCTCAACTATTCAAAGCCAAAGCCACCCCAGTTTTTACCTCAAAAAATCGATACAGTTCTGGATAAAGCGATCTTTTTTGTTTATCCGGAAGCAAAAAAACATAATGTAATTATTGATACTGAGATCGAGAGCGATCTGCCGGATGTTATGATCGACCCTGACCAGATGCAACAAGTCTTTTTGAATTTGATGATTAACGCTGTTCAGGCAATGCCAACTGGTGGAAAGCTGAAGATAACTATATCCAGGACCGAAAAATATAATATGGAAGTTGAAGAAAAAATCCAAAACCTGATCGCCACTGAAAGATCAGTAGTGATAAAGTTCGAAGATTCAGGAAAAGGTATAAATAAGGACAACCTTGATAGGATTTTCGATCCCTTTTTTACAAAGAAATCAAAAGGAACAGGATTAGGCCTG
>CAYPIT010000051.1:0-12664 GCA_964410825.1 uncultured Nitrospiraceae bacterium | reverse complement strand
TTAACCTTCCCCCGAATTGATGGACACGCCCAAGAATTTGTACTGTTGAACAGGAGGTGTAAATATGGGGGAAAAGAATCGTCATTTCTTAGTAAGATTAAACAGGAAGGTCTTTCTTCATATATCGCAGGTGGAGTTTCAGGAATTTCAGGTCGTCAGCGTTATCTACATCATACCAGAAAGGAAGCAGAGAAAAGCGTATATTGCGATTAAACAATTTTTCGAGCACAAGGTTCAGCACTTCGGATGTATCCCATGGGATATCCTGAAATATAAAAGGGTCCACCTTCTGTTTCGCCCCCACCAGATACATGCCTCCGTCACAGCATGGGCCGATCACAAAATCATTTTCCTCCAGTTTCTGGTAGGCCAATTTTATATACTCTTCCGGCATGGTCGGGCTGTCGCTACCTATGAGGATTATACTGTTATAACCTGTATTAAAGTAATCATTAAATGCGTTAATGATTTTTTCCCCGAGATTGCTGCCGCGCTGATCAAAAGTTACGATATTATATAATTGTGCCATTTCTGTGAAAAAGTCATGATTTTTTGATGGGGCACAGCCAAGGAACCTGTCTGCATTATCAACACCAGCAGTTATCGAAAGAATTTCTTTGATAAACGACTTGTAAATTTCAACAGTTTTCTCCGGGCCGATGTCTGCCTGCAATCGTGTCTTTACAGTTCCGGGAACCGGGGCTTTACCAAAAGTAAGCAGGGCTCTTTTCATATCTTATTTATTAGAGAGTACGATATCCCTTAGTGTCTTCTCCCCAAGGGCACCGGAAATCGCGGTATCAAGCGTTTTTATAATATCATCAACTTCAGAAACTGAGATAACCTTATTTTCGATTAATAATGTTTCTTTCTTTGCGATACGAATGGTAGTAAGCAGATCATTAAGATATATCGTCTCTATATCCTTTGCAGGAACATACGCAGGAGGATCATCAGCGGTTTCGATTACTAACGCATTTTGTTTCAGTAAATCGATTACATCATGGACCGAATCTACCGGTAGTTTCAGTTTTTCAACAAGACTGTCGAGAGTCCAGGGCGCCTTATCATGGTAGTAGTTAAAGCCTATAAAATACATGATGAGAAAGGAAAGCCGTTCTCTTAAACGGTTGCTGAGACTAAATACTCCTTTTTTGGATGTAAGGAAATAGGGATACTGATGATAAAACGAGATCTGTGCGCCAACAAGAAGAATAAACCAGCTCAGGTAAAGCCATATCATAAACATTATTAAAATCGCAAATCCTGAGTAAATTGCAGCATATTTCGTAGATGAAACAGTAAAGGTAGCAAATGCCCATCCTGCTGCCTGCCACAAAATACCTGCCAGTATGCCGCCGGTCAACGCAGACTTAAATTGAACCTTTGTATTCGGGATAAACATATAAAGAAATGTAAAAGCAGCACAAACAATGAGATAAGGCGATTTTTCAGCTGCAAAGTAAAACAGAGACCCGAAAGGTTCGATCGAAATAATTTTTTGCACAACAGAATGGCTCATAAATGAGGCTGTCAAACCGATTGCCGAAAAAATAAGAACTGGTCCAATAAGTATTACACTCACATAATCGCTGAACCGCCGTGCAAGACTCCTGGTCCTTCTGATTCTCCAGATAGAATTAAACGTCTTTTCAACCTTCTGGATTACTGATACAACTGTATAAATAAGCATGCCAAGGCCGAGAGAACCTAAAACTCCGACTTTCATATTCTCAACAAAACCTATAATTTTTACGGTTATCTCTTCACCCTTTGCTCCCAGCGGCTCCAGAAGTTTAAACAGGAATGGTTCAACAACTTCATTATGCACACCGAATCCCTTAAGTACAGAAAAACTGATCGCAAGTATAGGGACTATTGAAAGTAATGTGGTATAAACAAGGCTCATCGCCCTGAGAGTCAACTGCCCTTCTATCAGCTCCCGTATAGCTACGTTAAAAAGCCTGAGAGATTTTATAATAAATGATTTGAATCTGTTAAGAGAGCCTGCATCTATCTCCCAGAGATCCTTTATAAAAAAATCAGTTATCTTTTTCTGCATGTCTGTCATATTAAGATTCATTCTAACACAATATTATTGTGGTATATTAAAAAAAGTGAATCCTATCGATGTATATAAAAAACTCCCCCGCAAGAATTGTGGCAAATGCTCTGCATCGAGCTGTATGTCCTTTGCTGTGCAGTTCTTAAGAAAAATGATTACTTTATCAGAATGTCCCGAAGTTGATAACGCATCAAAAAAAGAGATTGAGGATATGCTTTCAAAGGGGGGAGACTGGAAAGAGAGACGGCTCGAGGAATTATTTGATGAGATTGCCGATCTTAATTTTTCGGATATTGCTGATCAGTTAGGTGCTGAAGCTGAGGGGGATGTACTGAACATAAATTACATGGGAAGGCAGATCTCACTGAGCCATACTGAAGTGCATGAAAGCCTTGATATACTGGATAAGCTCTTAATATTGATATATGTCAAGAGAGCTGGAAAGAGCCCCTTGACCGGAAAGTGGGTAGCTTTCAGAGAGTTAAAAGATGGAATGGTCAGGTCAGAGAGTTTTAATGAAGCATGTGAGTTGGCTATTGCCGGAATGTTTGAACGTGACGGTCAAAGACTTTTGGACAAAATGAATATAGTTGGCGCAAGAGAGGTTTCAGGATATTCTGCACCTCACAGCCTTGTCGTATATACTCTGCCAAAGGTTCCTTTTCTTCTGCTTTTGTGGCCAGGTGATGAAGAGTTTGGGGCTGAATGCAAAATATTGTTTGATTCCACAGCTGATGAATACCTCGATGTTGAGACCCTTCTTTATCTCGGTATTGCGCTCGTAAGGGCATTAGGTGCAGGACATTAAGTCATTAGAAATAATGAAAGAAATGGCGCGCCCAGGAGGAGTCGAACCCCCAACCTTCTGATCCGTAGTCAGACACTCTATCCAGTTGAGCTATGGGCGCAACCGCATATAAAATAGCATACAGGGCTTAGCAATTGCTATTTTCAGAGTGAATTGGCATAGATGAAGGATTAACATACATTATTTATAATTATCTTGAGGCAAAGCAGGTATCAAAAAAAACGTTTTGAATACGGCAACATACATTTATATGAAACAGATCTGTATAACGTATTAATAAACACAGTGTATCAGAAACCAGATCGGCAAGAGCCGCTCCCAAAACGTTTTTTTTTGATACCTGCTTTGCCGGGTGAATAATATGGGACAAGTTAGTCTTCAGTCTTTCATAACTGATTCAACCGCATTACGGTAAGAGCAATAATCACAATTCTCTGAAGCAGCAGGCACATGATCGCTGCTTATACACTGGTGGGCCTCTATAATTGACTGTTCAACCCAGTTATCATCCCCTGAATAAGAAATTAATGTTACATCAAACTCCAGTTTTCGATCAAAAACTTCCCTGTCAGTTTGCCCGTTGCAATAAACAAAGTAGCCGGTATCAGAAACATGTAATCCATTTTTACGTAAAAGCCATTGATAAATCTCGATCTGACGCTTATAACCAATGTGCCAATCTTTGTTTAATTCCGTAATCTTATCACTCCTGGCAGTCGCCTTGTAGTCAACGACAATATATTCCCCTTGAGAATTCTGCCATAAGTCATCAATAGCCCCGGTGATAATCAAGTTTGTTGGTTCATGTAAATACTGAACACCCGTAAAATTATGTCTCCATTTTTCGAGGTTGTCATGAGGTACAGGCATAGCATCTACACCATACTGTTCTATGAGAGGATGAGACTTTCCACGTGCGCGATGCATGTCGAATTCCTGTTTCAA
Source organism: uncultured Nitrospiraceae bacterium (assembly GCA_964410825.1). Taxonomy (GTDB): domain Bacteria; phylum Nitrospirota; class Thermodesulfovibrionia; order UBA6902; family UBA6902; genus CAZVHL01. Next base: position 8,846 of record CAYPIT010000051.1, on the reverse strand, counting down.
TAACGCATCAACAGCACTGTTCAGGCTAAACGGAAATCCCGGCGGACGTCCAACCCCGAGCCTTCGATCCAGATAAAAACATCGGGGGCATTCAAGAAATAAATCGATTTTTGAACGACTTAATTTAAATGGCTTTTTATCATCGGGATTGTAAATATTTCTTGATCTTATCGGATTGTAATATTTAGACATCTCAGATTATATCAATTCACGATCCGGGATGAGGTGGCGATTGTACAATTGCAGAAGAACTATGAGTGCTGTATAACTACTTTTTTATACCTGCTTTTAATACAAGCGCATATCTGTCATGCTGAAATGAATGTATCTTCGGAAACTTTGCATAGAGCCATCCCCACTCACCAGCTGGCGGAAATATTAACTGTTCATCTTCAAATACCTTAATTCCAACAGAAGGATTATTAGGTTCAGAAGAAGATGATGTTATAACCGAACCGCTCATCTTAAAATCCGGTAGAAAGGGACCGACTTTTATTACAAGTTTTGAATCAGGGATCTTAATCTCTTCACCTATGCCCGCAGTAAATGATGATTCCGTGTTTGCATTTTTGTCTTCAACAACTATGGTGACCGCGACCCACTGCTCTTCAATTTCAGGGGGAACAATTATATTAAATTGAGGTCTCTCAGTTGCATCCCCATGTCCGGGAGCTGAAGAGGGGATATCTATGATAGGGCCCTGTCTGACAGGACTTTTTGCATTTGAAGCAGGTTTGTCCTGTGATTTATCACAGCTGGAAATAGAAAATATCACAGATACAGATAATATAAAGAATAAAGTTTTTTTCATCTAATATGCCTCCCTGAAAGTACCTTCATTAGTGTTAACAACCATGCTGCTTAACGTGTTTATGACATTCAATTCCATTTGTATTATACTCAAGCAAAAGATACATGGCGGAGAGGCAGGGATTCGAACCCTGGGTAGGGTTTGACCCCTACAACCGCTTAGCAGGCGGCTGCCTTCAACCGCTCGGCCACCTCTCCATTAATATTCCATATAAACATCTTTTCTATGCATTCTTTCTTGTTTAAATTTTTTGAAGCAGATTTATCTATCGATAAACAATGAAGCTTGAAAACAGGTTTTCTAAAACCCTTAATTATTTCAAGTATCATTAAAATATTACTTAAATGAAATTGATTTGTAAAGTAATGTATCTTAACGGCTTATCTGGTGAAAACATGTTATTACCGCAAGTTTTTATTCAATATATAAAACTATTTGCTGATAAGATTTTTGATCGTTTTTTTAAGCTCATCAAGATCAGACGATTTTACAATGTAAGCCTCGGATGCCCAGACCGCAAAATCATCCCTGTAATCATATGCAGTTGACATAATTATAGGAATATCCGGTCGCTTTTCCTTCATTTTTCTCAATAGACTGATTCCATCAATATCAGGCATAAGAATATCAAGTGTAACGATGTCAGGGTTTTCTTTTTCGAATATTTCCAGTGCATCTTTGCCTGTACTAGCTATGACGACCTCATATCCCTCTTCTTCCAATTCTTCCTGATAAAGCCGCTGAATGTTTATGTCGTCATCAACTACAAGAAGTTTCATTTGACTACCTCCTTTCCTTTTAAGACTTTCCGAAATATATATCCCCTTATTAATTATTTGTTTAAATCAGTTCAATCTGAACCTTCATCCAAAGGCAGATATATTCTGAAAGCGGTGCCCCCGCCCCATACACTTTCAACTTTTATTTTTCCATTATGTTCCTGAATGATTTTATGAGTTACTGCAAGTCCCAGCCCGGTGCCATGAGGCTTGGTTGTAAAAAAAGGATTAAAAATATTTTTAAGATTATCATCTTTTATTCCACAGCCTGTATCCGTAAACTCTATAACAGCATCATTACCTTCTCTTCTTGTTAGTACAGTAACAGTTCCATGCTCTGTTGACTGCGCGGCGTTTGTGAATATATTAAGTATTGCTTCTTTGATTCTGTCCGGGTCGATGATCGCAACTAATGATGAATCTGATATTTCCCTTGTAAGCCTGTTTTGCTTTTCTTCCATTTCCGGGGTGATAAAATCAGCCATTTCATTCATAAGGTCGTTAATATCTATTTTGATTTTACTGATCTTTGTACTTTTTACAAAGCCAAGGATTTCCTTTAGTATATTTTCAAGCCTGCTTACTTCATTAACAATAATTTTTGCGTACTCCTGAATATCACCAGAGAGTTTCTTTTCGAGTCTTCGGGCAAAACCGCCGATAGAAATGAGGGGATTGCGTATCTCATGCGCTACCCTGGCAGCCAATTCTCCAAGCGCGGCCATCCTTTCGGAGTGGATCACTCTTTCTCTCAAATTGCGAAGTTCCGTTATTTCTCGTGATATATGAACAGTACCCACAAAATTCCCTGCCGAGTCGAAAATCGGTGAGTTAGAAACAACAAATACTCCGCCAAGATAAGGGTCTTCAAGTTCGCCCACGTATGGCTTTTGTGTCTCTACAGAATGAAAATGTGGACATTTGTCCCATGCCTCGTTTTTCCCATGAAATATTTCATAGCATTTTTTGCCAATAATCTCTTCTTCCGGTTTTCCGATCTTGTTGATGACAGCCTGGTTTACACGCCCGATAATCAAATCTTTATCTGTAAAATAGACCATATCGGATATGGACTCGAAAATATTCTTGAGCTCAGATCTTGCAAGGGAGACGTTTTCAAAAAGTCGGGCATTTTCTATGGCAGAGGCTATATGACTCGAGAAACCCATAAGAAAATGAATGTCTTCGTCTTTTATTGGCCTGCCTGTGAACAGGTTATCTACCCAGATGAGTCCTATCACTTTATCCCTTGAGATAAGGGGCACTATGCCAAAAGACTCTGCCCCGAGCATTTGAATAAGATAAGGAGTAACCCGAGGTTCAGCCTTGGCATTATGCACATTAAAAGGCCGTTTGTCCCTTATGGATTGAGTGAGTATGCATTCTTCATCAAGACTTATGTTGATTTCGTGGCTTAGCTTGTCAAGATGTGAATCAAGAATCACAGGGCTGTTTTCTATTTCTTCAATGATAACTCCCAAGCTTTTGCCCTCCATTGAAAGCCATATTGTCTTTGCCTCTTCAGGGCTTGCAGGGCCCACGCCCATTTCTCCTTTCAGTATGTTATTTGTCTTGTCAACAAGAAAGAGTATAGCCCTGTTGAATCCCAACCCGTCACCCATTGTGACTACTGTGAGCACCATTTTTAACAGTTTGTCAAGTTCAAGCGTGCCCCTGACCACGGAATTTATAAAGAACAGTCTGGAGAGTTCCTGATTCTTACGAATCAACTCTTTTTCTATCATTTTCTTTTCTGAGATGTCCCGTGAAATGCCGCTTATTCCGGTAATATTACCTGAAGAGTCCAATATCGGCGAAAGGGTCAGGCTCACCTCTATCAGTCTTCCCTGCTTTGTCTGTCTTATGGTTTCAAGGTTTCTTAACGTTTCTTTTCTTTTAATTTTTTCTATGTGATTTTTCTCTTCTTCTATCAGAAATGTGGGTACCATAGGAAGAAATTTACCGATAACGTCTTTTTCAGTGTAGCCATAAATATTTTCAGCTCCCTTATTCCATGATGTTATAATGCCGCTCGTATCTGTTGTAATAATTGCGTCAGCGGAATCATCTATGAGGCTTTTCATATAGTCTTTTGTCTGACCAATTTCTTTTTCTTTTTCGGTTTTTTCCATATATAGACGGGCATTTGCGATCGCGATGGATGAAGCTGAGGCAAAGGTCATCAATGAATTCAAATCATCCTGGGTAAAGGTTGTCAGCCCCCACTCGTCTTTCTTGTCATAAAGCTCAAGGGTGCCTATTATTTTTTTCCCAATTGTGAGTGGGACACAGATAACGGATGTTGCCTCTATCTCGGGGACTCTAAGGTTTTCCGGTGTCCTTGTAGCATCGTCTACAAGAAGTGGCTTGCCAGAGCTTGCAACATGTCCTGCGATTCCTTCACCGATTTTTAAGGGTGTTTTTTGGTTTATTATATGGGGCAGTCCATAGGAGGCTTCAATCTGAAGATTTATCCCTTCAATAAGCCTCAAAATGCATCCAGTAATATTATAAAATTTCGATACTTGTTCACATATGTAAGGAAGAAGTTTATCGATATTTAAAATAGATGAAATAGCCTTGCCGGTTTCATGAATAATACGCAGTTCATCAAGTTGTGTTTTTACGTTTCCGAACAGTTCCGCATTTTTAACAGCAGCGCTTATGTTATATGAAATTATATTAAGAATGTCTATTTCCTGCTGGCTGAATTTGTATGAGTTCCTGTTTTGAACCATAAGGATTCCGATGATACTGCTGTCACTTAAAATGGGTACTGCGAGCAGGGAGAGCAAATCTAATCTTTCAGGATTAAGAATTGCCCTTATTTGATTCTCTTTGCGAATGTCCTCTACGACCAGGGGCTGCATATCCTTGAAGATTTTATCAATTATTCTGTCATCGTCTTTAAGACAGAAAACATTAACAGAATCCTTGTCGGAATTTTTTCCGGCTTCCAAGCATATAATTTTTTGTTCTGGTTTCAGCAGGCAAATAGAGCAGGCATCCTTATTAAGTTTGTCTGCAACTACATGGACCATTATGTCGAGAACCTCTCTCAGGTCAAGTTTTGAACTTGCGATCTGGGCAATTTTTGATAATATGTCTGTTTCGAACAGATCTTTAGTAAGATGTTGTTTATTTTCAGTTAATTCAGTCATTGTTGTAAGGAGGCCAGCTGTTTATCCAATCCTTTTTATATTTTTGCTGCTTTCATAAAATTTGCTGCCTCCTCAGGAGACATCGGATTAATATAGAAACCGGAACCCCATTCAAATCCTGCAATCTTGGTCAGTTTTGGTATGATCTCTATATGCCAGTGGTAATATTCGTTTGACTCGTCTTTAAAAGGTGATGTGTGAACCATTAAATTATATGGTGGGAGCTCAAGGACTTTATCTATCTGTTTTAATGTCTGCTGCAGTATTTGAGCTAAAAGGGGAAAGTTGCTGTCGGGCCCAAAGCTCGATTCATGCTGCTTCGGCAATATTGTCATTTCAAATGGGGATCGCGGGGCAAAAGGAGAAAGGGCGATAAAGTTTTCATTCTCGGAAGTAACCCTTATTTTGTTCTCTGTTTCCTGATGTATAATGTCGCAAAATATGCACCTGTCCTTGTATTGATAATACTGTCTGGATTGATTTATTTCTTCTTCGACCAGTTGAGGGACAATTGGCAATGCTATCAACTGCGAGTGAGTATGTTCAAGTGATGCCCCGGCATCATCACCTTCATTTTTAAATACAAGTATGTATTTAAAACGGGGGTCCTTTTTAAGGACAGTGATTCTTTCATGAAATGCCATCAAAAGGTCTTCAACCGATTTTAAAGGCATTGTTGATAAAGTAAGACTGTGATCCGGACATTCGATGAACACTTCATGCGCCCCGACTCCGTTCATTTTATCAAATATTCCTTCTCCTACTCTGTCAAGCTCCCCTTCACTATTGAGTGCCGGAAACTTATTGGGGACAACCCTCAGTGTCCAGCCCGGTGTATCGGGTTCATTTCCGTTCGATCTGAAGGCCAGAATCTCCTTCGGTGTAGTACGTTCATTCCCCTCACAAAAAGCGCAAAAACCTCCTTTTTTTGGCGAAACCCGTATCCCGAAATCAGATGGTCTCTTGCCTCTTTCGACCGAAATGATTACCCACCTTCCGGATATAGGATCCTTTCTCAGTTCAGGCATTCAAACCTCCACAGAAAATAAAGGTTATTCGAAATCAGAGAATTTATTAACTGTTAACTTATGCTAAATATTATATCATTTAGGCTATAATTTGCCATGAAACCATCTTTTCATGTGAGGCTTCTCAACAGCCCCTTTGAAGACCCTTCTCTTTATGTGAGGATACTAAGAGAGAGCCATGCCTTGATATTTGATATCGGGTTTACTACCTGTCTTTCAGCCAGAGATATTCTGAAAATAAATAATGTGTTTGTGTCACATACGCATGTTGATCATTTTATAGGATTTGATAACATACTCAGAACCTCTCTGAAAAAGGAAGGCCCTTTAAAACTGGTTGGGCCAGCTGGGTTTATTGACTGTGTAGAAGGAAAACTAAGAGGATATACATGGAATCTCATAAGAGATTATCCCCTTATCATAGAAGTTGCTGAAATAACCGAAGGTTTCATAACAAAGGCACGCTTTAGAGCCGATAATTCTTTCGGGCGTGAAGACCTGGATTCTAAATCGTTTGAGGGGTCTGTCATGAAGAATGTTTATTATCAGGTCTCTGCCGCAATACTTGATCATCAGATTCCCTGTCTGGCATTCAGTCTTGAAGAGGACTATCATATAAATATTGACAAGGCCAGACTAAAGGAGTTAAATTTGCCTGTCGGACCATGGCTTAAAGACCTCAAGACAGCTATAAGGGCAAATCAGCACAGGCAAGTGTTTGATATCAGTGGTAAGCAGTACTCTTTTGCGGAATTGAAAGATATTGCAACAGTCTCAAAAGGGCAGAAATTATCATATGTTGTTGATGCTGTTGGCAGTGATGAGAATATTGAAAAAATTATAGGGCTTGTCAACGGATCTGATGTTCTTTATATTGAAACCTACTTTGCGGATAAGGACAGGGATCGGGCGATCGAAAGATATCATCTGACCGCAAAGGAAGCTGGTAAAATTGCCATCAAAGCTGGGGTGGGGAGGATGGAAGCGATACATTTTTCCCCTAAGTATATGAACAATCCGGAAGAGCTGATAAGAGAAGCAAAAGAGGAGTTCGGAGGCTAACAGATCTTTCTGTTAGAATATTCTTTGGTATACTTATTATGAATAATGCTTTTAAATATAGCTGTAGTGTATAAGCAGATGCAAAAGGAGGATCGTAAATGAAAATCGAACTTGAAGGGACTCTCCTGAAAATGACTCCGGAAAATGAAAGGGAGAAAACAGAACTCAGCCAGTTGTGGTCTATTATCATAGGATGTGTTAGCGATGGTAAAAAACTTGTGCCTGTGGGAGAGTATCTGCCTGGGGTGAAAGAAGTTGCGGTATTTAATATTGAGTGATATGTAACGTTTGAATTTTATTTGTTTTTCTTTCTTGCAACAAGCCAAAGGGCATGAATCATACCAGGTACGAAGCCGAGCAAGGTAAGAAGAATATTCATCCAGAAATGCAAACCGATACCGACTTGCAGAAACGCTGCCACAGGAGGCAGAATGATAGCTAATATTATTTTTACAAGAGTCATCTCAAATACAGATAAAATAATTTAGAAACAACATATATTCTAAGTAAATTATATCACAACATTGTAATTTCAATAAAGGCGTTAGGAGGAACTTATGGATAAATATGAATGTCCTTGTGGTTATGTTTACGATCCTGCAGAGGGAGATTTTGAACACGGCATAGATCCGGGAACTTCATTTGGAGATTTGCCGGATGATTGGGTATGTCCCCAATGCGGGGCTGGCAAAGAAGTTTTTACGAAAATGGATTAATTCATTATTTCAATGAGCAAGCCAAATAAATTTGCTCATTGTTTATTGCACACAGATAAAGGGAGGAACATGACAAGACTCATTGATCGATATGTAATGCTTGCAGCTGTTTTCATTCTTATGCTGTATCTCTCTGGTTGTCAAACTGCTTACTATAAAACTATGGAAAAGTTCGGCGTTCATAAAAGGGATATAATGGTGGACCGTGTGAATGAGGCGCGGGATTCTCAGGAAGAAGCTAAAGAACAGTTTGCGTCTGCTCTGGAGCAGTTCAGCATTGTTTTAAATTTTGAAGGAGGTACTCTGGAACAAAAGTATAAGAAGCTTAATGCTGAATATGAAGAAAGTGAAAAGAAAGCCAAAGATGTTAAAGACCGCATCGAGTCTGTAGAACAGGTGTCGGAAGCGTTATTTGATGAATGGCAGGATGAGCTTGATCAATATACCAATGACAAACTGCGTCGCAGTAGCGAAAAAAAGTTGAGCCTGACGAAAAAACAGTATGCCCAGCTCATAGGTGCTATGAAACGTGTTGAAAAAAAGATAGACCCTGTGCTTTCTGCTTTTTACGATCAGGTATTGTTTTTAAAACATAACCTCAATGCCCAGGCAATTGCTTCATTGAAAAGCGAACTGGCTTCAGTTGAAGGCGATGTGGCGGCACTTATTAAAGAAATGGAGGCTTCTATTGCAGAGGCAGATAGATTCATAAAGACAATGCCCCAGTAATGGAAATAGGGGCTCTAACAGATGATGGCTTTAATTCTCTTACGATGATGAGCTATCAAATAAGCCATAAATGCACCGGTAATATCATCTGGTTTATTTGACCGTCTAGTTACAACCTTACAGACTAATGTACATGTTCGGCTGTCCCAGTAAATGTTTATAGCTCCAAAGTATTCATCGCTATGTATTTTTGACCATCCAGGATTGCGGCCTGCTTTTTTAATGTTTGAGACCATTAAGTCATATTTATTTAGTTTTTTCATATCATTTACGATTTTCTCGCGTAAGCTACCATGGCTTTTGCATATGACACGTATTAATACTTCCATTTCTTATCTCCTCATAATGTCAACTATATATTATTATGTCATAAGTTTCACGTAGAATAATATTGATAGATTAACCTGTCAAGATACAAGCGATCTTACAAGATTACTGTAACTGGTCGGTTTAGGAAATAAAAAAGAGGCCTGTCTATAAAGGGCCAAAACCAATAATTTTAAAAAAAGCAGATGAAACGCTCACAGAATATCGCTTTATGTGGGTAACACGTTATCAAA
>CAYPIT010000050.1:0-12754 GCA_964410825.1 uncultured Nitrospiraceae bacterium | reverse complement strand
CCGCTGTTATGCGCAATACCCTGTTGTACGCCTCCCGCAGCTTTATTTCTTCTCTATTGTCCGTAAGCCCTCCGGGTATCAATATATACCGCAGATCAGGACATTTAATGATTTCGTTAATAATGTGAACTGTTATTTCACCACGAGCACGGGACGGCATTTTGTTTTATTTATGACTCGTTCCGTAACACTGCCGATAAAAACCTTGCCGATGCCTGTCCTGCCATGGCTTCCCATGATTATGAGATCCGCGTCTGATTCATCCGCTACTTCACAAATTTTATCATAGGGCACCCCATCTGCTATACGTGTCTGGATTTGAACGTCTTCTCTTTCGGCTAAATCCTTGACCTCGGAAAGTATCTTTTCACCTTCCTTCTTAAGTCCTTCAAGAACAGTGTCAGGTCTGAAAGTCTCTATGTCAGTAACATCGATCGGTGGGATAACATGGACGGCGATGATCGTCCCGCCACCCTGTTTAGCCAGATTAACAGCATGTTTGGCCGCAACTTTGCTTACATCGGAACCGTCAACTGCAAGAACGACCTTTTTATACATATCCATTCATTAACCTCCTTCCGTGAGTTCGCAAATTCTATTCATGACTGTGCGAGAAACCAAGGCTTGCGTTTTTGTCCTCTTTTGCCTTTGCCTGGAACGTCCATAGTAAAATCAGGAATGTAGATACAATACCGCTTCCGAAGAGAAATATCTTGCTGCCAAGCTCGAACATTGCGGCAGAGTCTTCTCCCATATTAATCAGATTTAACTGCAGCATGTATTCCGGTATCGCAAGCGCCCGCGATACAACACATAAAAGAATCAGCACTGCCGTCACCAGACGAATATAAAGCTCTTTGACAATATGGGTGCCTATGGCGCCGAAGTATATTCCGCAAAGCGAACCCGCATAAAGCAGCAGTGTAAGCCTGAGGTCAACATATCCCTGCATTCCGTAGTTGAATGCCCCCCAGGCGCCCATGAACATTGCGAGGAATAATTCGGTCCCCGCGGCCACAACAGTTGGGACCCCGAACACGTAGATCATTGCGGGCACTCCTATAAAGCCGCCTACACCTATTGTGCCGGCCATATAGCCTACAAAAAACCCTATAAAAAGAAGGACCACAAAAGAGACCTTCACATTGGCTACGTTAAACTGAATTAAAGGTTTAAACTGAAACTTCCTGGATAAGTTAAGGAGCTTCTCAGAAGGCCCGGCTCCGGGTTCTTTTTTGGACTTCAGTGCATCCTTGAGAAGCGAATAACCGATAATACTGAGTGTAATAACAAAAAAAGCGCTCACATACAGCCCGGAGCCAGCCTGTCCCAGTTTCTCGAAAAAGTATCCGTTTACAATCACCGCGGCCCTTATGCCAACACACGCAGTTATAAGCAAATAAATGCCGAGTTTTCTGTCCACATGCCCCAGTTCACCATGCTTTTTCGAGCCCATCATTGCCTTGCCGAATTTGTGGGTAATATTGGCGGCGACCGCCATGACCCCAGGTACGCCTAGGTTCATCATGCCGGGAGTCATCAAAAAAGCGCCTCCCGATCCTATAAATCCTGATAGCGTTCCGCCCATGAAACCGAGCAGTATCACCCCTACCACTGTCCAGGGGGTGGTATTTAAAATCTGTGATACAACAGTAAGTTTATCTATTGCCTCAGCAGCCACGTCATGCATTTTATCTATATCCTCCTTTTACTATTTCTCGAGCTTGAATAACTTTGGTAAGATAGTGGTTGTATTCCCCCATATCCAGGCGTGTACTGCCACGACAGCCATTACAGCGACCCCGCCAAGGATCGTTTCGGTCATAAAAATTTTCTCGTTGAGGCTTTCTATTCTGGGGAAAAATACACCGTACATTATCGCCGAACCTATCGCATATATTATCCACATGCCCCAGTTGGTTCCTTTGGCAGGTTTTTTCCCTTTCTGTAAGCCGGCTAAATCATCAGCGGTAGTCACAGGACAGGTCAGTTTTTCTTTCAGCGCTTCAACACTGGCCCCGCCTTTTTTCATGTCCGCGGTAAAGTTCGGCTCACCGATCAGGACAAGGCTTGCAGGCATCAGGTCATCAATTAATTTCATAAATGCGTCTGCGTCCTGCGTTACAACGGAAGAACTGAACCCTATCCCTGCAGATACAAACTTCTCTTTCGCCTCTTGTAAAGCTGTCTCAGCCTTTTCAATTACTTCGGCACTGCTGTTATCAGCAAGAAAGATGGCAGTTATTTGTGTATCAGAATTCTTGAATGAATTCAGGGCATATTGCACTGCAGGCGAATCAACTTGCCATTTACTATCAATTAATATTATTTTATTCATCCTTCCCTCCGTTGACTATTTTTTCTGTTCCGGTCTCTGCGGTCAAATTTTCTGCATGATTTAGCTTGATCTTCAGATTAAAAAAGAATAAGCAGAGTTTAAGCCTATAAGCTTATGCATGAAACACATATCATGTATTTTTTTGAGTGGAAATCCCCTCATAGGTTTTCTGTTTAATGCGCAGGTAATTCCAGTAAGTTAGGGAAAACCCTTGATGAAATAGGTAATATCTTAACAGATTGTAAATGGAAAAAGCTTCCTTTTTTTCTTATATGGTCTTAAAAAAAAATTATATGCTACGTTCGATCAACGCCAGTCGTCCTTTCCGGTTGATTGTTTGTCGACCACTATGAGAAAATAGCCATCAATACATTTATACCGGAGTCAGGCTGATTCCGGTACTCATAATTTCAATGCATGCTGATTTAGGAGAAATATTGCCGTTATGGAGCACTATTCCATTTATTGGAATGCTCCTGTCTATTGCGTTGTTTCCGCTTTTCGTGCCTAAATTCTGGCATAACCATTTTGGAAAGATCTCTGTATTCTGGGCATTTACTGCATTAATACCCTCCTTGATCCTTTATAAAGGACTTGCTCTTCATGAATTTCTTCATATTGTTATTGCTGATTATGTCCCATTTATAATCATATTGATTGCATTGTATACTGTGTCCGGGAATATTTTACTTAAGGGCACTTTGGTCGGCACACCCGTTGTTAACACGATTATTCTTATCATAGGGACTGTACTGGCTTCATGGATGGGAACTACAGGAGCATCAATGCTCCTGATTCGCCCCTTTTTGAAGGCGATCAGTAAGAGAAAGAACAGAACATTCATGGTTGTATTTTTTATTTTTCTGGTAGCAAATGCGGGGGGTTCACTCACTCCTCTTGGAGACCCGCCTTTGTTCCTGGGTTTCCTGAGAGGTGTTCCGTTTTTCTGGACATTCCAGTTATTTCCTCAGATGATTATTGTTGTTGTTGTTTTGCTTTTATTGTATTTCATAATGGACAGTTATTTTTACAGGCAAGAGGGGATTAACCCTGTATCAGACAATACAGATAAAGAGCCATTGAGAATTGAGGGCATGCATAATTTATTATTTTTAGCAGGAATCGTTGGCGCTGTTTTAATGAGCGGGATAGTCCATTGGGGAGAGATAAGCATATTGGGTGTTCATCGAGCAAAGCAGGACGTGATACGAGATGCTGTATTAATGTTATTGGCTGTTTTGTCTATGATAACTACTGAAAAAGAAATTCGTGAAGATAATGAATTTACGTGGTTTCCAATAAAAGAAGTGGCGATATTGTTTATTGGTATATTTTTAACAATGATGCCGTGCCTCAAGATACTCCAGGCAGGGACAAAAGGAGAATTATCTTTTCTGGCTGAAACTGTTAGGGAACCATATCATTACTTCTGGATTACGGGGATATTATCAAGTTTTCTTGATAACGCTCCAACCTATCTTACTTTTTTAAGCTCGGCACTTGGGAATTTTCATGCTGGAGTGGAAGTCAGGGAGGCTGTGTCTTTATTAATAAATGATAACAGTATTTATCTTAAGGCTATTTCTGCGGGAGCGGTTTTTTTCGGAGCTAATACGTATATTGGCAATGCGCCAAACTTTATGGTACGTTCAATAGCCGAAGAAACCGGTGTTCCGATGCCCAGCTTTTTCGGGTACATGATAAAATATTCAATACCGGTGTTAGTTCCAATCTTTATAATTATAACATTCATTTTTTATTTATAGAAGGGAAGGTTATGGCTATTAAAAAAATATTGTTCCCAACAAAATTCAGAGAGCTTTCATTTGATGCGCTGGAGTCACTTTTTGTGCTAAAAGAAGCTGGCCTCACAGAGGTTGTTTTTTTAAACGTTATCCCGAGAGAAGATGTGGGCTTTGTGCCATTTGGTGGCTATCTTAAAGAAGAAGAAAAAAAACTGAAGGAAGAGTCTCGAATTAGGTTTGATAACTGGGAAAGATCCCTTCAGGAAATAGGGATTGAAAGCAAGGTAATAATCAATGTAGGTGAACCTGTTCATGAGATTCTCTCTGTTGCGGAAGAAGAAAAAGTAGATATGATTGTTGTTGGGAGAAAGAAGAGGATAAATATAGAAGAAATATTTATTGGTTCCTACACACATAATATTATTACTCGCAGCAAACTTCCGGTTCTGGCAAGCAAATATATGGTTGAGTTTAAATGGGATGATGCAGTATTAACCAAGGTCAATGACAAGCTGTTTGAATTACCATTGATTGTTGTCGGGTGGTCAGAGTTGTCTCAAAGGGTAATCAAGTTTGTTGAAGGGCTTAGTGGTGTTGTGAAAAAAATAAATGTTTTTTATAACATTGATGTAAAGTCATTAAAAGAGGAAGAGCAGGCGGTATCGCGTATTGAGAAAGAGACAATGGCAGGGCTTCAGAATTATTGTGAAAGACTCAGGAATGCCGGCATTGAAGCAGATCCTCTTATTGGAGCAGGTGAGTTATTGGATGAAATTTTGCGTGTTTCCCGGGCGCAGAAATCCAGCATGATAATAATTGGAGATACTGCCGAAAAGCGTATTTTAGACAAGATGTTGCATAGAAGTATCTCGTATCAGGTGGTTAAAGCATCTGAATTGCCGACCTTGCTGGTGCCGTAAGTATCGAAACAGTTCTGGTAAAATAAAAAATGCCGACAATTCTTGTTACAAACGATGACGGAATTTCTTCTTTTGGAATTAAAGCTCTATCAGATGCTCTTCAATCTATCGGTGATGTTTACGCTGTAGCTCCTGAAACAGAGCAAAGCGCTGTATCTCATGCACTTACCATTCACCGCCCATTGAAATTTGAGGAGGTGGATCAGAATACTTTTTTTGTGAACGGCACTCCTACTGATTGCGTTATCATTGCTGTCAGCAAGCTGCTTCCAAAGAAACCGGACATTATTATCTCTGGTATTAATCATGGCGGTAACCTTGCTGATAACATATCGTATTCAGGCACAGTTGCTGCAGCTATGGAAGGCATGCTTCTTGGTATCCCATCCATAGCAATATCTCTTGTGCTTAATCGAAGTCATGATAGACATCGAATAGCGCAGCCCAGATTTGATAATGCGGCAAATTATGCGGTGAAACTTGCTGCCATGGTTCTTGAAAAGGAAATGCCCGGGGATACTTTGTTGAATGTTAATGTTCCCGATAATCCTGAAATAAATGGGGTAAAAATTACTCATCAGGGGAAACTTGTTTATGACAATGGTATTCAGGAGATTGCGGATCCGAATGGCAGAAAATATTACTGGATAGGTGGCGGTGAGCCTCAATGGGGATCAAGAGAGAATACTGATTTTGATGCAGTACATAATGGGTATATTTCTGTAACCCCTGTTCATCTTAATCTGACGAATTATGATGCGGTTAAATATTTAGAGGAAAAATGGAAGTTATAAGAATGGTAATGGGTGAGAGGTGAGAGGTGAGAGGTATCCGATAATAAAAAAGTCTCATCACCTATAACCAATAACCTGTTTCAATTTTGAAACTATGAATAAATACGATGTGATAATTGTCGGTGCCGGGCCTGCCGGTATTTTTGCGGCCATGGAAATTGTGTCTTCAGGTAAAAATGCAAAGGTCCTGATCATCGAAAAGGGTGTAGATATTGAAGAGAGAGTATGCCCTTCAACGTCCGAAAGAATCCCTTGCATAACCTGTCCTGACTGCGGACTTTTATGCGGCTGGGGTGGAGCAGGGGCATTTAGCGATGGCAAGCTCAGTTTGTCCAAGAAAATTGGCGGAAATCTTTCAAGATATGTTGGTGATGCAGCTCTTGAGGAACTTATCACTTATACAGACAGTATTTACATTAAGCATGGAGCTCCTTCCAAAATTTATGGTGAAAATGCAGAGAAAGTGGATGCAATCAAGAATAGAGCAGCACAATACGGATTGACCCTGTTACCATCGAGGATTCGACATATCGGCACAGACCGTTGCCCGGAGGTCCTCAAAAATATGAAGGCCTATCTCAATTCCAAAATTGATATAGTCTTCTCGAATCGTGTCAGAGATGTCCTTGTAGAGGATGGAAGGGCAATTGGTATAAAAACAGTAGACGGAGATTCTTTGTATGCTGATTATTTGATTGTTGCACCCGGGAGGGAGGGAGCCCTCTGGCTTGAAAAGCAGGCAAAGAAAATGGAGATGTCCCTTTTGAAAAATCCGGTTGACATAGGTGTGCGGGTTGAACTTCCTTCTTCGGTGCTTGAGCCTCTTACAAAAATTATATATGAACCAAAGCTTATATTTAATACAAAAAAATTCAATGATAGTATAAGGACATTCTGTGTTAATCCATACGGGGAGGTAGTAAAGGAATATGTGAGGGGGGTGTGGATAGTTAATGGACACAGCTATTCCAGCAAGAAGACCGAAAACACTAATTTTGCTCTTCTGGTAAGCACTTTTTTCACTGAGCCGTTTGATGAACCCCATCTGTATGGAAGATATATTGCAAGGCTGGCGAACATACTGGGCAGGGGGGTTCTGTTACAAAGGCTTGGTGACCTGCGAGCTGGCAGACGATCAACGCAGTCAAGGATTGCAAGAAGCAGGGTTAAACCAACTCTGACTGATGCTGTCCCGGGTGATCTAAGCTTTGTGCTTCCTCACAGGTATCTCACAGATATATTAAATATGCTTAAGGCTATGGACAAGCTGGCTCCCGGAGTCAACAGCAACCATACCCTTCTTTATGGTGTTGAAGTTAAATTTTATTCAAGACAGATTAAGCTTGACAGTAATCTCGAGACAGAAATAAAAAATCTATTTGCGATCGGAGACGGGGCCGGAGTAAGCAGAGGATTGATTCAGGCATCGTCGTCAGGTGTTATAGCGGCGAGAGAAATATTGAAAAGAATATAGGGGAAAACAACAGGTAATAGGTGATAGGTAATGGGGATAAATGGATTTTGAAAAGCAGCGCCGATTAATGGTTAAGCAGCAGCTCAGGTCTCGCGGGATACAAGACGAAAGGGTTCTCAATGCTATGGAGAAGATAGAAAGACACAGGTTCGTTAGTGAGGACATGATTTATAAGGCGTATGATGATTGTGCGTTGCCTATCGGAGAAAACCAGACAATATCCCAGCCGTATATGGTAGCAGCTATGACAGAACTGCTTGAACTTCAAGGGGATGAAAAAATACTGGAGATAGGTACCGGCTCAGGATATCAGTCGGCTGTCCTGTCAAAGCTGGCTCGAGAGGTTTTCTCGCTGGAGAGGATTGAGCATTTTGCCGTAAGGGCAGGTGAGCTTCTAAGAGAACTTGGCATTTCAAATGTACATGTGATAGTTGCAGACGGAACCCTTGGATACCTTGATTCTGCGCCATTTGACGGGATCATTGTTACTGCAGGAGCACCTGATATCCCTGACTGTTATGTAGAACAACTAAATGTAAATGGTAGTATTGTTATTCCGATTGGCAGCAGATACTCTCAGGTTCTTTATAAGGTGAGTAAGACTGCCGACGGTATCGATAAAACCATATCTACGACATGCGTTTTTGTCCCTCTTATCGGCGAGGCAGGGTGGAGTGATTAAGAAGTTTGTTGACAGCAGTATTATACTTTATGAAATAATATAAAACGTAAAATACCATAAGATTATCGGAGGGAAAATGGTTGAAGCATCTAATAAGATCTGGATGGATGGAAAATTTGTTAACTGGTCAGACGCGAATGTACATATTTTAACGCACACATTACATTACGGAACAGGGGCATTTGAAGGGATTAGGTGTTATAAAACAGGACAGGGTTCAGCGATTTTTCGATTAAAGGAGCATGTTGACCGGCTTTTTGATTCCTGCCATATTTTAAATATTAAGTCTCCATATTCTGCTGATAAAATAAAAAAAGCGATTATCGAGACAATAAAAATCAATGAACTGAAAGAGTGCTATATACGTCCGATTGTGTTTATAGGTTATGGAGCCATGGGTCTATATCCCAAAGATAATCCTGTTAAAGTGGCGATAGCGGCCTGGCCATGGGGAGCATATCTTGGAGAGGACGGTATCAAAAACGGTATAAGAGTCAAAGTATCTTCGTTCACGAGGCTTCATGTTAATGTGACTATGACAAAGAGCAAGACCTGCGGAGATTACGTTAATTCTTCACTTGCAAAGAGTGAGGCCCTGAGATGCGGTTATGACGAGGCGATTATTCTTGATACAAGCGGTTACGTATCAGAAGGCACGGGTCAAAATATTTTTATTGTGAGAGACGATTTATTGATGCCCCCGCCACTGCCGTCGGTACTTGAAGGTATCACCCGAAAAAGCATTATCGATATGGCGTCCAGAGAAAAGATCAGGGTCTATGAGACGAATTTCACTCGTGACGAGATGTACATAGCAGACGAGGCTTTTTTTACCGGAACTGCAGCAGAAGTGACTCCTATAAGGGAAGTGGATGGGAGGGTAATAGGAAGCGGTAAACCTGGTCCCATTACCAAAAAACTCCAATCACTGTTTTTTAAAGTAGTTAAGGGCCGTGCAATAGGGTATAACTCCTGGCTGACATATGTTAAGTAAATAAAGTCTGTGTATAAATAATT
Source organism: uncultured Nitrospiraceae bacterium (assembly GCA_964410825.1). Classification (GTDB taxonomy): domain Bacteria; phylum Nitrospirota; class Thermodesulfovibrionia; order UBA6902; family UBA6902; genus CAZVHL01. The sequence continues at coordinate 3,784 of CAYPIT010000050.1, read as the reverse complement.
GCCTGCAAAACGTCATAATTTACGTCATATAACAACCTCTAACTAACTGAATTGACAGGCAAAAGAAAACCCCGACATATTTAGCCGACTATAAATCTGAATTAGATTTCCTCTTTTATATGCTTTTCGCAGTGTGTTATAGTTTAACGTTCCAAAGGTCAGATTATTCCTTTATGAACCTGTAAGTTCTATTTCTTTTTAGTTATTGATATGTCTGAATTGACTCCATTAATGAAGCAGTATAATGATGTCAAACGGAATCATCCCGAGGCTATAGTTTTCTTCCGCCTCGGGGATTTCTACGAAATGTTTGGTCAGGATGCGGTAACCGCATCTAAAGTCTTACAGATTACACTTACATCAAGGGACAAAGGCAAGAAGGAACCGACCCCGATGTGTGGTGTGCCACATTTTGCTGCTGAATCATATATGGCCAAACTTGTTGCAGCCGGTTATAAGGTCGCTGTCTGTGAGCAGGTGGAAGACCCCAGGGAAGCCCGGGGAATTGTAAAAAGAGAAGTAGTCAAGGTTGTGACTCCAGGAACTTTTCTCCCTGATAATCCGAAAGAGAACAACTTCATACTCGGTTTTTTTCAGAAGGAAAATATATACGGCATCGCAGTTGCGGACATTACGACAGGAGAGTTCATAGTTTATGAAACTCACAACAGCCTCGAAGATGAGGTGAACAGGTTTCAGCCAAAAGAGATACTGTATCCATTCAGCCTTAAAAGCAATTCCGCAGTAATCAATCTGAGTGATTATTATCTCACCGGATATGATGACTGGTACTTTGATTATATCGAGGCATACAGGAAATTAATCAGGCATTTCAAAGTTGCGTCTCTTGACGGTTACGGCTGTGAAGGAATGATTGTAGCGATATCTGCTGCGGGTGCATTAATGAATTATCTTGAAGAGACACAGAAAGGCACCTTGACCTTTAAGAAGGTAAATGTGTTGAGGCGTGAATCCAGGATGTTCCTTGATGCTGCGACATTGAAAAATCTGGAAATCACCGGGAACATGCAGAGCGGAGGCATCGACAACAGTCTTCTCTGGGTAGTTGACGAGTCTCTCACCCCCATGGGTGGAAGACTCATAAGATCATGGCTTCTTAACCCGCTTCTTGATGTAAATGAGATCAGTCGTAGGCAGGATGCAGTAAAGACTCTTATAAGTGATTCCGGGATGTTCACTAAATTACAAACCGTACTGAAAGGTATTTATGATATTGAACGTCTTGCTACAAAGATAGGCAACAGTACAGCAAACGCGCGTGACCTTTTGGCATTAAAGAGTTCACTCGAATTATTGCCTGAGATGAAGGATAGAATCCAGAATACCGACAACAGCACGATCAAGTCATTGTCTGAGAAGATTAATCTGTTACCTGAACTTAAGTCTCTAATAGAAAAGTCGATTGCCGATGAGCCTGCCATGGGATTAAAAGACGGAGGCCTGATAAAAAAGGGGTTCAACTCTGAAATTGATGAACTGAGAGAGATCAGCAGCAGTGGTAAAGATTTTATAGCTTCCCTGCAGACAAGGGAAAAAGAAAGAACAGGGATATCGTCACTGAAAGTCGGGTATAACAAGGTTTTTGGATATTATATCGAAGTTACCAGGGCCAATCTTTCCCAGGTGCCCGATGAATATATACGTAAACAGACTCTCGTAAATGGGGAAAGGTATATAACTCCAGAATTGAAAGAGTATGAGGCAAAGGTTCTGGGTGCGGAGGAAAGGCTGAAAAACATAGAATATGAGGTATTCATCGGAATACGGGATGATGTCTCCAGGGAAACAGGCGAGCTTCAGAAGACGGCTTCGGCTGTTGCGGAACTGGACGCATTGCTCAGCCTTGCTTATATCGCAAAAAAATATAATTATGAATGTCCCGTGGTTGATGAGGGCAGCGTTATACAGATTTCCGGGAGCAGGCATCCTGTGATCGAGAGACTGTCATCTGCAGAAAAATTTATCCCGAATGACGCGCTGATCGATTCCAACTCAAACAGCATATCCATAATAACCGGACCAAACATGGCTGGCAAATCAACATACATGAGACAGATCGCTCTTATTGTGTTGATGGCCCAGATAGGCAGTTTTGTACCTGCTGCAAATGCAAAGATAGGTGTAGTAGACAGGATATTTACGCGAATCGGCGCATCAGATATTCTAACGAAGGGACAGAGTACATTTATGGTGGAGATGATCGAGACAGCCAACATCCTGAATAATGCGACAAAGAAGAGCCTGATATTGCTTGATGAGGTGGGCAGGGGAACCAGTACTTTTGATGGAATAAGCATTGCGTGGGCTGTAGTAGAATATATTGCGAAGCAGGTCAGGGCGAGGACCCTGTTTGCTACTCATTACCACGAACTGACAGAGCTTTCACTCACTCTTGATGGCATAAGCAATCTGAATGTGGCTGTAAAAGAGTGGGGTGATGAGATTATTTTTCTGAGGAGGATAGAAAAAGGACCTGCTGACAAGAGTTACGGTATTCAGGTAGCAAGACTTGCAGGATTGCCTGAGGAGACTGTCAGAAGATCAAAAGAAATTCTGTCTAATCTCGAAACAGCAGAACTCAATGAACTGGGTGCTCCAAAACTCGCTTATACATCTGATGAAAAGATTGCCGAAAAGAAACAGACAGGACAGCTTGATCTTTTTGCTACTCAGGCGAATCCGGTAATGAAGGAGCTCCTGGGACTTGATGTCATGAGCATGACCCCGATCGAAGCGCTCAATAAACTGTCCGAGATGAAGAATAAGCTGTCAGATGCGAAAAAGAAAAAAGAGTGAAGTCCATACACGCTGGTGTGTTACTTATTCTTGCTCTGTCTGCAGTCTGCACCATGTTCTTTGGGGTCAAGCTTTAAAATTGAATTTAATATCTCAATATTTAAACCCCGTTGGTTTTGCCGTTGGTTTTTCCGTTGGTTTTCTCTAACAATAATGAATTGGTAAGTTACGACTTAAAGATCAAAAAATTTAGAAGGGGGAGATTGAATTAATCAATCTTCCCCCTATGGTTATAATAAGCTGTTCATTTTGATTTTACAGGCGGGGGTATGCAACCACAGTCACAGGAGCTTTTTGTTTTGCTCTTGACTTGAGGCTTCTTTTCTTCAGTCTGTTTTTTAATTTTTTTGTTGCCTTTAGTCATTGTTATCACCTCCTTTCTAATTAAGTATCTGCATAGATACTTATATAATTAAGTAAAAAATATATTTTTTAAATGTTCTTTTTTTTCTTCATACTCACTTGCCCTCCTGAACAACCACATGTGCATATTCGATTAAGACGTTGTCTGCACTTTTCAAGTGCATCTTTATTCAAAGAATAATGTATCCAGTATCCTTGCCTGTTATCTGTTACAAGTACGGCAGCTTTTAACACCCGCAAGTGCTGGGACACTGCTGATTGTGTGATCCCAAGCTTATCAGCGAGGCCATTAACGCTCATTGGCTCTTTTTTGAGTAATTCAATAATTTCTATTCTTTTGTCTACTGAAAGGATTTTAAATAGTTCTGCTGATTCCTTCATGATTCCCGCATTCTTATAAGTTATTGCTTATTTACTAATATATTAAAAGCAATAAAAATTGTCAAGTATTTTTTTATTCTATTGATATAGATTGCTTTCCCCGTTTCCTGATCAGAAAAGCACGACCAGGTGTATCTTTTTTATTTATATAAAATATTAAATTTTGCAGCAGTCGTGCGTAATCTCTTGTCGGCAGTCCATAATGGAATGCCTGTTAAAAATG
>CAYPIT010000049.1:0-12930 GCA_964410825.1 uncultured Nitrospiraceae bacterium | reverse complement strand
AGCTCTTATACAATACAACAACCCGCGTCGTGCCGGTATTAATGCAATTAAACTGGAAGATGGAGATGAATTGATAGGTGTAAGACTAACTGATGGCAATAAAGACATAAACCTGAGCACTCGAAACGGATCGTCAATAAGATTTAATGAAAGCAATGTCAGAGCAATGGGACGTGTTGCCAAGGGAGTAAGAGGCATAAGGCTCAAAGAAGACGATGAGGTTGTGTCAGTGGATGTGCTTGATGATAAAACAACGCTTCTTACAGTAACCGAAAAAGGCTATGGCAAACGTACTAAGGCAGGGGAATACAGACTCCAGGCCAGAGGAGGCAAAGGGGTTTTTACTATCAAGGTAACCAGGAAAAACGGCAAGGTTGTCGGAGTCCTTCAGGTTACCAGCGATGATGAAATAATAATTATTGCTAATAGCGGTAAACTAATACGCACAAAAGCAAAACAGATTTCGATTATCGGAAGGGCGACACAGGGTGTAAGACTTATAAATCTTGCTGAAGATGATAAGGTTGTGAGTGTTGCAAGAGTTGTTGAAAAGGAAGAGGAAAACGGTCAAAGCGGCGATTTATTTAAAGAGTAATGTTTAAGACTGACTTGTTAATTTTGTGAATATCAGTTCGGAAGCTTCTTCCTGATTGAGTTTATTACAGTCAACAGTTAATCCGGCATATTTTCTGTAAAGCACCTGTCTTTCATCAAACAAATCCTGAAATGTTTGAGTTTTTGATTTTGCAATACCCCTTGTTTCAAAATTATATATCCTTCTTTGAATGACTTCTATTTCAGCATCTAAATAAATAATATTGGAAATGCCCTGTAAATGGGACATCGCTTTTTCGCTGTAAACTGCGCTTCCTCCGGTTGCAATTACATGCCTATTAATATTCATTTTCAGAATTTCTTCTTCTTCGATTTTTCTCAGATTAAGATAATCACTTTCATTGAGAATGCTCTGTAAAGATTTCCCCCGGTTTATCTGGATCAGGACATCTGTATCAATGAAACCAAATGATAAGCATTTAGCCAGGATTATTCCAACAGTACTCTTGCCGGAGCCAGGCATGCCTATGAGAGTAACATTGGATTTCATCTGGTACGCATAAAATAATATCAAATTTCGAACAAATGTGTTGCAGTTACCATTAGAAAACCGATTATATATTCAAATATTCTCTGAACTCTTCAGGTGAGGAAAGCAGGGTATCATACCATAGATCAAACTTCTCACAATCAGGAGGGTTATGAGTTCTGCATCTGCGAGACCGCTTTTCGTATATTGTACATAAATTGTGTTTATCGAGATATCTGCATTTACCGTCAAATGAAAGATACCACTTGTTGCTCCTGATAAATATCTTTGCTGAGTCATAATGCAGATACCACAGGAGTTCATCAATGTCTGATTGAGTTCTCGGTTTGGTTATCATCATCGTGACATCCCTGCAGCACAGTGCGTTGCATGTAATGCAGACATTGCCATTCTTACCTTTTTTAGATGCTGTACTTTTTTGTTTCCTGCTCATAATTAGGACGGGACACATCCCAATACGGGATGTGTCCCGACATAATACTGTTATTATTTTATCCCGATCATTACTAAAGCCTTATAAGTAAGCCATGCTATAACTATGCAGGCGGGCAGGGTAATAATCCATGCCATAACTATTTTTCCTGCAACACCCCATCTGACAGCAGAGAGCCTTTTTGTGGCTCCAACACCCATGATACATGTTGTGATAACGTGTGTTGTACTGACCGGAAGGCCGAGTGCGCTTGCACCGGCAAGGATCGCCACGGCAGATGTCTCAGCGGCAAATCCATGAACTGGCTGGAGCTTTAACATCTGATGCCCAAGAGTCTTGATTACACGCCATCCCCCGAGAGCGGTCCCCAGTCCCATTGCGAGGCCGCAGGAGATTATTACCCAGAAAGGTACTTCAATTGATGGAATATAACCACCAATTAAGAGTGCCAGTGTTATAACTCCCATCGCCTTCTGGGCATCGTTCATACCATGTGTAAAGGCCATAAATCCCGAGGAAACAATCTGCATCCGTCCGAAATGCCTGTTCAGTGAACCTGGAGATACATTGCAGAAGAATCTCATAAGCGTTTTCATAACTAAAAAGCCAAATAATATTCCTATAATGGGTGAAGTTAACAACGCCGTAAATATTTTTGTTAAACCAGCCAGGTTAAGAATTTTAACTCCTCCGAATGCGATGCCGGCTCCCATTACTCCACCAATCAGGGCATGAGAAGCACTGACCGGCAGGCCAAACAGTGTCATCAGGCCGTTCCACAAGAAACCGGCAACCAGGGCTGCGGCAACGACACCCTGGTGATCCATAAGTATGGCCGGATCAACTATTCCCTTACCGATTGTTTTAGCAACGGCTGTCGAGACCATCGCACCTAAGATATTCATGCTTACGGCCATAAATACTGCCTGTAAAGGCGTTAGGACTCTTGTTGATACAACAGTGGCTATAGCATTTGCTGAGTCGTTCCAGCCATTGCTGATGTCAAAAAGGAGGGCAAGGAATACAATAAAAATAATTAGTTCAAGCATGCTTCAGGACTATACTTTCGAGGATATCGGCAACGTCTTCGCATGTATCATTCGCTTCCTCAAGCATTTCATATACATCTTTCCATTTAATAACGAGAATAGGATCTTTTATTGTTTCGAACAACTTAACAAGGGCTTCCCTGAATATTCTGTCACCCCTGTTTTCGAGCCTGTTGATTTCAATACAGTATTCCTGTATATAGGAATATTTTTTGTCTTTCAGACAACCGATCGCTTTTATAATATAGTCTGTTGTTTCATGAAGTGTTTTTGAAAGCTCAATCGCCTCAGGCAAGGGGGCATCGAGTCTAAATAACATCGCCCTGTCCGCGGAAGCCCAGATCAGATCAAGGACATCATCGAGGCTGTTGACAAGAGCATGAATGTCTTCCCTGTCAACAGGAGTCAGGAACGTTTTGTTCAGGATTCTCATCACTTCATGGGTGAGCATGTCGCCTTCCTGCTCCGCCTCATATATCTCTTTGGTCTTGAGTTCTGCGGTGCTTAAATCCTCCATCATCTCAACAAGTATAATAGCAGCTTTGTTGAGATTCAGGGATGCCTTTTCAAACATGCTGAAGAAGTCGGTTTCTTTTGGCAGGAATTTTCTTAGCATTGGTCAGGTTCCTTGTCTCGTCTTTAGATTTTGGCTAAAAGAATACTAAAACGGCAGATGAAAGTCAACGGAAACAGCATATTTAAGCGATAATCAGATCTGGCCTGGATCCATATGGCGGATTATTTTTCCTTCTACCATATAGATGACGTCTTCCGCGATGTTCGTGGCATGGTCAGCTATTCTTTCGATGTATTTTGATACGTATGTTATTTTCACTGCACGTGTAATTGTCGAGGAGTCTCTCGTCATAATAGCCATCAACTCTTCCCAGATACCTTCATTGAGGTCATCGATTTCATCATCCCGCATAATCACATCTTTTGCCAGTATATTGTCTCTATTAATGTATGCATTAATTGTGTCCACAACCATCCCCTGCGCTATGCGTGACATTCTGGGTATGTCTATATATGGTTTCAACAGAGGTTCCTTATTGAGCTCAAGCGCTCTTTCTGCAATATTCACTGCGTTGTCAGCGATTCTTTCAAGGTCAGTCGTTATTTTCATTGCGGTGGTGATAAACCGTAAATCCTGGGCCATCGGCTGCGTAAGTGCGAGTATCCTGATACATTCCTCATCTATCTGAACATCAAGGGCATTAATCGTATGATCTTCATTGATTACTTTTCTTGCGAGCGCATCATCTCGCTCCACAAGAGAATTTACCGCATCTTTGATCGCGGTTTCCACAAAGACAGACATCTTAACGATCAGTTCCTTGAGCTGTCCTAATTCCTTCTGTAACAACATGTGTGGATGTTACCTCCCTCTATATTATGTCATACTCTATTTCTTCATAGTTTTTTTCTGTAATACGGGACACAAACTCAAAAATATAGTTAGATATGAACTCATATATTTCCCTGTACGAAAAATTGCTTTATCCATATCGACCTGTAATGTAATCCTGAGTGAGCTTGTTCTTCGGATTCACGAATAGTTCGTTTGTGTTGCCAACTTCTATGATTCTGCCCAGATGAAAAAAAGCGGTGCGTTGTGAAACACGCGCTGCCTGCTGCATCGAATGAGTGACAATAATAATTGTGTAATTCTGGCGCAGTTCATCGATCAACTCCTCTATTTTTCCGGTTGCGATCGGGTCAAGCGCAGAGCATGGCTCATCCATAAGAATAAGCTCAGGTTGTACAGAGATCGCCCGGGCAATACATAGTCGTTGCTGCTGTCCACCCGAAAGACTGGTACCGGGATGATCAAGCTGGTCTTTTACCTCTTCGTAGAGCCCGGCCTTTTGAAGGCTTATGGTAACGATTTCATCAAGCTCAGATTTGTTTCTTGCAAGCCCATGAATACGGGGTCCATAAGCCACATTTTGATATATTGATTTCGGGAAAGGATTAGGTTTCTGAAATACCATGCCGATCCTTGCTCGAAGTAATACCGGATCGATCTTTTTATCATATATATTTTTATTATCTATAGTGATCTCTCCCTCGACCCTGCAGGACGAAATCGTATCGTTCATGCGGTTAAAGCAGCGGAGAAAAGTTGACTTGCCGCAGCCTGAAGGTCCGATAAATGCAGTAACTTCCTTTTCAGCTATGTCTACACTGACGTTCTGTATGGCATGCTTTTCACCATAGTAGACATTTACATCCCTGCACGAGATCTTAATGTTGCCGGTATTCAGCAGAGGTGTTCCTGAGGTCTGAGCTGAATTATCGGGGATTTTTAACATATGTATCTTACCACCTCTTTTCGAACCTGTTTCTTAATACCACCGCCAGGGCATTCATGAGCAGAAGAAAAGCGAGCAGTACAATGATTGCAGCAGACGTACGCTCCACAAATGCCCTCTCCGGGCTGTCTGCCCAAAGATAGACCTGTACCGGAAGTACCGTAGCTTTATCAAATATATCTACAGGAATATCCACTATAAATGCTACCATACCGATCATTAACAGTGGAGCGGTTTCGCCGAGAGCGCGTGCCATCCCGATAATTGTACCGGTAAGCATACCCGGCATTGCAAGGGGCAGAACATGGTGAATAACAGATTGCATCCTTGAGGCTCCGACACCAAGCGCTCCATCCCGTATGGAAGGGGGTACTGACTTTAATGAAGCCCTCGAGGCAATAATTATTGTCGGAAGCGTCATAAGAGTAAGCACAAGACCGCCGACAACCGGCGCGGATCGTGGCAGTCCGAAGAAATTCAGAAACACCGCGAGTCCGAGAAGCCCGAATACGATTGATGGAACAGCGGCAAGGTTGTTTATATTCACCTCGATGATATCGGTCCATATATTTTGCTGCGCAAATTCTTCAAGATAAATGGCGGTTGCAACTCCGAGTGGGAAGGACAGAAAAAGAGTAACCAGCATTGTATAAAAAGAGCCAACGACAGCTCCCCATATGCCTGCAAGTTCAGGTTCCCGCGAATCACCATGGGTAAAAAAAGTCAGATTAAACCGTTTTTCAAGTGCACCACTTTGTTTGAGTGAATGTATCCATCCTGCCTTGTTTGGCTTAATACGGCTTACACCTTCATCGCCGGATCTGATATGCCCCTTGATCAGCATATCAACATCATCGTCGGCAGGTACCCACACTGTTTGCATCGTTCCTATAATAGCGGGATCTGATAGCACCATTTCCCTTAGCTGAAATGTTGCACCAGAGCTGACAAGCTTATAGAGATCACGCTTTTCCCTCCGCTTTTTTACCTCGGGGAACATGGCTCTCAGCGTTTTTTTGACAAGCCCTCCATAATCAGCCTGAGATAAGACCGTGGCATCTCTCGAGTTATCTGGATCAATAAAAGATGCGTCGAAATCAACATCAAGCCTTATAAATGTCTGTTGAAAGGCTGTGAACCCATTCCCTATGATCGTGATAAACAGAAGTGAGAGCATTGCCAGTGCTGTCACAATTGCTGAAATCCCAATTCCTTTGAAGAGTTTTTCCTTCATATAGCGCTGCCTAAGGCCGGACTTGATTATCTGCAGCCTTTTTTTCGCATTATCCGGATCTGTTTTTATTCTATTCATACTGCTCCCGGTATTTCCTCACGACATAGAGCGCAATTATGTTTAGTGTGAGCGTTATGACAAAAAGTACCAGCCCGAGCGCAAATGCTGCAAGTGTCTTGGGGCTGTCAAATTCCTGATCGCCTATAAGTAATGTAACGATCTGAACAGTAAATGTTGTTACCGCCTGAAGGGGATTGGCCGTAAGATTAGCAGTAAGGCCTGCTGCCATCACAACGATCATTGTCTCTCCGATGGCGCGGGAAACGCCAAGGAGAATGCTTCCCACAATTCCTGGTAATGCAGCCGGCAGGACAACCCGGATTATAGTTTCGGATTGAGTTGCACCTATACCGAGTGATGCATCGCGGAGGCTTTGAGGAACTGCATTAATGATATCATCAGAAAGGGACGATACAAAGGGAATTATCATGATACCCATAACAAGGCCGGCTGCAAGGGCACTCTCTGATGAAACGTCCAGGCCCATCGAATTTCCTATTTCTCTCAGAAAAGGTGCGACGGTTAATGCTGCAAAGAATCCGTATACTACAGTCGGGATGCCGGCAAGTATCTCAAGGAGAGGTTTCACCATGGTTCTGATCTTTTCGGCAGCATATTCAGACATGTATATTGCGGACATGAGCCCTACCGGGACAGCAACAACCATGGCAATGGCGGATATGATTAATGTCCCGGTTAACAGCGGCATGATTCCGAATGAACCCGAAGCCCCAACCTGGTCCTCTCGGATCGCCATTTGAGGACTCCATTTTACACCAAAGAGAAAGTCCGAGATCGCTATCTGCTGAAAAAACCTGATGGCTTCAAAGAGAACAGACAACACAATGCCGATCGTCGTGAATATCGCGATGGTTGAGCAGAGAACCATAAGCACCTGCATTGTTTGCTCGACCTTACTTCGGGCCTGCATGGAAGGTCTTATGTATCGCTTGCTGAACCAGATTCCTCCAACACAGACGGACAGTACTGCTGCAAGAAGGGCTGCATATGCAGTAGCCCGCAGGCTGTTAACATGCTCTGCAGCAGAGATCAACCTTTTGTCCGGGGTCTCGCTCACAATGATGCCATGAGAGATATTCAGGATATCATTTACGATGAGCGACATGCGTTCCTCTGACAGGGACTTCATTTCCTGGGGCAGTTCAGAAATAACAAGAGATGTTATGATAGAAGATTGAAAGGTGAGCCAGACCGTAAAGAGAGTAATAGCCGGTAATCCGCACCAGAGGGCAACGTACAATCCGTAATAACCCGGAAGGGAATGTAATGTTCTGATTTTACCATCGACTGATTTTACGGACAGTCTTTTGCCAAGGTAGAAGCCGGCGACCGAGAGAATAAAAATGACTGCAAGTAGTATGGGATATTTCATTCAGTATGTTGTGAGCGGGATAGTTCGGGTTTATGGCTAATATAATATTTATAGAAGAAATATGGGACACCGACAGATGCGGCGTCCCATATGGCAGTATAGGGATTATTATAAAGAGAGGTTGGAAAGCTTCTGTCCATCGTTACGGAACTTGTTCCTTTCTTCGTCAGGCATGGGAATGAGACCTTTATCAACAAGGTATCCTTCCTCGCCCCAAGCCTTATCACTGGTAAATTCCCTTATATATTCTTTTATTCCGGGAACCATTCCTGCATGGGCCTTCTTTACATAGAAATAAAGAGGACGGGAAACCGGGTATTTGCCGTCGGCAATGTTCTCAAATGTCGGCTCAACACCGTCAACGATGCTTCCCTGCACCCTGTCCTCATTCTGATCAAGAAATGAGAAACCGAATACACCGAATGCATCGGGGTTTGCCTCGAGTTTCCTTACGATGAGGACGTCGTTTTCACCCGCTTCTATATAAGCGCCATCTTCACGCACAGCATGGCAGATCGCCTTGTACGTCTTTTTATCTTTTTTCTTCATTGCCTTGATCCAGTCGATTTTCTTGCATCCGCCTTCCAGTGCGAGCTCTGCAAAGGCATCCCTCGTCCCTGATGTAGGGGGCGGTCCGAGGACCTCGATTTTTACATTTGGAAGATCTGGATTGACATCCTTCCAGGTTTTATGGGGATTGGGAATAAGTGTCTCGCCGCTGACTGATGGGACATCCTTCGCCAGGGCCAGAAAGAGATCTTTTCGGCTGACCTTCATTCTTTTCACCTTTTTCGAGTTTGCGACAACAATCCCGTCATAGCCGATTTTAATCTCGGTGATGTCCGTGACACCATTCTTTGCGCATTTGTCGACTTCTGACTTCTTGATGCGGCGGGAGGCATTTGTTATATCAGGATGGCCAACACCGATTCCTGAGCAAAACAGCTTAAAGCCTCCTCCAGAACCTGTTGACTCGATCTTTGGGGTTTTGAATTTAGTGGTTTTACCGAACCGCTCAGCAACGACAGTAGCAAATGGATACACCGTGGAAGACCCAACAATGCTTATGTAGTCTCTTTCTGCTGCATTCCCTGCCGTTGCAAACATACTGACCATGAAGGCAGCGGCGCTCAGCACGGTTTGTAATTTAGTTGTCTTCATCTTCTTCATACTTGTAATCCTCCTTATTGGGATAATGTGTTTTCAGCTTAGCTGTTACAAGAAAGATTACCCTTTTTATGTTACGACTTGATGAAGCAAATGTTACAAGAGCGTTAAATAATTTCATGACATCCATATATTTCTCATTATATCAGGCACAATGTTACAGGAATGTTACAAGACTATTGCATTTGTGTTAAAGAAAGTTGTAGGCATATTATGATATCAAAAAAAACCGCAGACTCTTGCCTGCGGTCTTTTAATCATAATAAAAAAAAATATATCTGCTGTTAGGCTAAATTTGCCATCAGATTTCGTGAAAAAACATTTTCGTTTTCTTCCTCTTTTTCTTTACCGATCTGTTCGTCCAGCCATAACGTTACTAATCTGTAGTCATCTGCTCCCTTTGATATACGTGCCGTGAGAATTACAGGCTTTCCGCGGCCGGGAGCTTCCGCAAGTGATACGTTTTCACGAACTATAGGTGATATTTTCCCCGGGAACATTTCTTTAAGAGTGTCCATAATATCCCAGTGTATCCTGCGACGACGGTGTGCCCTGCATGGGATAATTGCCTCTATCTCGATCTCCGGATTCTGGGATTTAACTTTTTCGAGAGCGGTTACCATCTGTTTAAGACCATGCATGCCAAGGAAAGATGTTTCTACAGGAACGATCACATGCTTGCATGCCATCAGGGCATTCATCGTTAGAACTCCAAGGCTCGGAGGACAGTCTATAATCACATGGTCCCAGTTGCCCTCGGTCTTGTCGATGCAACGTGCAAGAATCATGTTATCATCTGCTCCCATAAAGATCTGATTGGCCGTAACCAGTTCAGGGCCGGAGGGTACCAGGTCTACTTCATTTATGCTGGTGGGTATCACGGGTAAAGCATCATGATTCTGGAGGGCCTTTAAAAGGGCTGCTCCTTCATTCATCTCTCCATAACTTGCGCTGGCACTGCCCTGAGGATCTATATCTATAAGCAGAACCTTTTTGCCCATTTCACCCATGCAGGCGGCGATGTTAACTGCGGTTGTTGTCTTTCCCACTCCCCCTTTGAGATTGACTACTGAAATAATTTTTTTCATAAACCCTCCCATAAAAAGATTTGGCCAACATTTAAGGCCGTTTCTTTCACAATATATTTTTGCCGAATTATTGATTTAGTGGCATGTAATGATAAACATTATTGTAAGGATTAGTCAACATATTCAATTGAATTAGTTGAATGCATTTTATAAGAAGTGTTAATTGATTAATGAACTAAGAAAATGATACAGTTGCATGCTTCCGATTTCGTATGCTGGTGGAGGGCATATTTAAAAAGTCATCTCGATGCATACAGTGCAAGCATTACTATTCTTGCCATTCGTGAAACCTTGTTCATAATATTTGGTCGATCTAAACTTGAAATATCTTATCGAATGAGGAATTTTTAAATATGTCCTCCGCCGGCATGAATGTTTATTTGCGAAAGCGATCAATGGATCAAAGTAAGATTGAATATTTTCTGAGAAAGATTATCAATAATAAATCTTCACAGTTGTGCCGATGCCAACCTGACTCTCAATTTTCATTTCCCATCCGTGCGCCAGAACAAGATGTTTCACTATAGCGAGACCAAGTCCTGTTCCGCCGAGTTCCTTGGACCGTGAAATGTCAACCCTGAAAAAACGTTCCCCTAAACGATCTATATATTTTTCAGGGATCCCTGGACCAGTATCTCGAACGTAATAAAATCTTTTTCGATCTTCTTCGGAATTTCCTATTTCTATATCACCTTTTTCAGTAAATTTTATTGCATTGTCCAGTAAGTTGATTAAGATCTGCTCCAGCCTGTCCCTGTCGGCCTTAATGATCGTTTTTTCAGTCGAAGAGGCCTTTTTTATTACAATATTTTTTTCAGTGGCCTGCACAGTCATAACCTGAATTACGCTGCTGATAACATCAACAATATCAATATCAGATTTCGTAACTTTAATTACACCCAGTTCAATCCTTGATATGGTTAACAAATCATCAACAAGCCTGTTTAATCGTTCACTGTGCAGCTTAATCGTATCTAAGAATTTCTCGGCGTTTGATGTGTCATGAAGCGCACCATCAAGCAGAGTTTCTGCAAATCCCTTAATTGCTGTTACCGGTGTTTTTATCTCGTGTGATACGTTAGCTACAAAATCTTTTCTCATCTGTTCGAGCTTAACCAGTTTAGTGTTATCATGAAAAATCACGACAAGACCTGAAAGCTCTCCTACTTTATAGGACAGTGGAGAAACTCTTACAGAGAGATGCCTTTCGTCAGGCAAATCGATACTGATATCAGCGGAATCAGACATTTTGGTCCGTTTTACCCGATTGACCAGTGATAAAAAATCGGTGCTTCGAATGATCTCGATAAATGGCTTGCCTTCAAGATGTTTAGTATTAAAGAGATCCCGGGCTACATTATTTGAGAGTTCTATTAAGCCATCCATATTAATAAGAAGGAACGCATCCGGAATACTTTTGAGTATTACGTTGAGGCGGTTGGCCTTCTCATCTTTTTCGGTCATGATTTGGTCCAGTTCTGACGCCATTTCGTTCAGACTTGAAGCGAGTTGACTAAACTCACCAGACTCTTCAATATGAAGTCTGTTTTTAAAAAGACCATGGGTCAGTGCACCCGCATAATCAGATATCAAATAGAGCAACTTCCTGATCCTGTTTGTCTGCCAGAAGAACAGCGAACCTGCCATCAAAAAAATGAGAATAACCACGACATTAATCTTGACTCTCAATTCATTAACGGAATTGGTTACTTGCTTCATCGGAACGGCAAGCCGAATAAATCCCATTAACCTGTTGTTCTTCTCGATTTTGTTAGCCAAGTAAATGAGTTCTTCCTGGATGGTTTGGCTGAACCGGATAGCTGTTCCGGTGCCTGTGGACATTGCACTCCTGATCTCCGGCCTGTCAGCATGGTTGTCCATCAGGGATGAATCATGGTCAGAATCTCCGATTACTCTGCCATCAAAATCAATTATCGATATTCTTGCCTTAATGAGAGCTTTAGTTCGCCTACAAAAATCATCAAGACTTCCCCTTGATTCAAAAGAAATTCGCTCCGAGACAAGAGCTGATTGTTTTGCGAGGCTCAGCTTAATGGTGTTGATATAATTATTTCTGACTACTCTCGTGATATAGCTCTCGATCGAGACAATTGATAGCAATAAAATGACAACGTAGAGAATAAACATCCTTCTGAAAAAGCGTTTCTTCATAATTCCTCGTCCATATAATACCCGATACCTCGTCGGGTCTTGATATATTTTGGCTTTGAAGGGTCATCTTCGATCTGGGACCGCAGTCTTCTGACATGCACATCTACTGTTCTTGGCTCAACAAATGCTTCGTCCTTCCAAACAGCATCAAGAAGCATGTCCCTGCTAAAAATTCGCCCTTTTTTCTGTGCCAGAAAAAGGAGAAGCCTGAACTCAGTCGCACTCAGTGCAACCTGCATGCCCTTTTTTGTGACTCGATATGTGTTTGTATTAATTTCGAGGTCTCCGATGTTGAGAACAATATCTTTAGGAGGCTTTTCACCGGTCCTTCTGAGAACTGCATTAACCCTGGCGACCAGCTCGCGCGGACTGAAGGGTTTGGTAATATAATCATCAGCTCCCATTTCAAGGCCCAGGACTTTATCGAGTTCTTCACTCTTTGCGGTAAGCATAATAATCGGAATTGCAGCAGTTTCATTATCAGATTTCAGGACCTTGCAGAGTTCGATGCCCTGAATTCCGGGAAGCATCAGATCGAGGATCAGCAGATCAAAGCTATCAGATCTGATTTTTTTGAGAGCATCTTCGCCGTTTTGAGATGTTTCTATCTGAAACCCTTCCTTTTGCAGGTTATAAGAGACGAGCTCCAGGATGTCTCTTTCATCATCAACTATGAGGATCTTGGCTTTCATATTCAATATTAAAATTATAAGTTAATTAAGCGCCTAAGGTAATGCAAAAGTGTAACACATGCAATGCTAAAAAAAGGTTGGAAATTCAGCGTATGGCCTCTAACAGCTGGAGCTATGTATTCCAAAAGCGGCTAGTCCCACTCCCCGTGTGGGCACGTGTGCACACCCGGAGAGGGATAGGGAGGTTGAGAGTCCTCTGTGTGTCTCTTCTCTACTAGTACG
>CAYPIT010000048.1:0-13034 GCA_964410825.1 uncultured Nitrospiraceae bacterium | reverse complement strand
ATTAATTTTGAACTCACGGCCGAAATGACGATTCTTTTCCCCCATTTTCCACACCTCCTTTTCAATACTACTAATTATTAGATGTGTCCATCAATTCGGGGGAAGGTGTTCATATTATCGATAAACTGTATAGATTTGAAAATTGAGGTCTTCTCATTAGGTTTGCTATCTAGCCCAGTCCCTTGATCCTCTGCTCAATAAATATCATGACTGCAAGGACCAGCAATAAGACAACCCAGAGTGTTATCGCAATTATGACCGCTTTTTTTGCTCTTTTAGCTTCCCACCATTTTTTGGGCTGGACGCCTTCCATGATAAACGTGGTGACTCCTGCAAGGTTAATGCATACGACATTGACGGAGCACAGCAGTAGGGCACCGGCTGCTTCAAGTATAAATCCTGCTCCGAAAAGCAATCCGGACGCAACAAGGGGCGGCAAAAGGGCAACGGCAACCATGACTCCGACCAGAGCTTCGGCAACTCCCGTGGTGATAGAGTATGCCCCTGCTACTCCCGAAGAGAGAGCAAGAAAAATATAAAAGTGACTTACATCAGAACGGGCTGCTATCTGTGGAATCTCAGGATCAACATCCATCAATAGCCCGAAACCAACACTTATCAGGAATACAAGTGTAAAACCGGCGATATTGGTAGCAATGGATTTTTTCGCAAGGTTGATATCGGCGAGTGTCGTGGCAAGGGATAATGCCATGTTCGGTGCAAGCAAAGGAGCTATCACCATAGACCCGATAATCACAGCTACATCGTTTTTCAGTAGCCCGATAGCTGCAACGATTGAGGCAAGGGATACCATAATCATGTATTTTCTTGATATCTCAGATTTTCCACTCAGTTTTTGGTAAAGCTCTTCAATGCTGATTCTTTGCGGGCTTTTCTCCTCCGGCCTCTCCGGTTGTTCCTCTTCAGGCTCCACCGGTCGCGGGATGGTCGCCTCAACAGGCAAAATAACAATCCTCATCATATTGTCACTGGGGAAATAACTCTTGAGTGTATCGATTATTGTGTCTGTTGACTCACTCTTCAGCAGTATTTTTGTTACGGATTCGCTATTGTCTTCGAGGTGATAATGCCATGTATCGATAATTTGCAGATCCTTCAGGATCAATTCGATTTCATCTGCTTTCCCACTCTGATGGTAAATTTCAATAAATCGCAGTGCCATGGGGAATCAGAACCATTTCTCCCATTTTAAAAAACTGATTGGCCTTTTTTCATTGGGCAGGTCATTATCAGTCAGGGGATTAAGTATGAAAAATCATTGCCTTCCTTTAAGGAATTTTTCATTATTGGAGCATTACGCAAGAAGAGTATATCCTATATTATGCTCACTGGGCAAGAAAATAGTATTGATTAACGTTGGACTCTTCAACATTCACTTGGATTATGAATTAACGATAAGACGGATAATTCTTCAGAATCCAGAGTGAGCTAAAGACATTGCTTTCTTCAACTTACAAATGATCTCCAACCTGAATTAACTTTTTGATTTTTAAAAGGAAATTATTGCCGAGGTCACTTTACTGATGATTTTACGGTGCCCATAATATAGCTGTCGATCGCCCGGGCCGCACGTTTACCAGCGCCCATTGCACTTATAACGGTTGCTGCTCCGGTGGCGATATCTCCTCCAGCAAAAATACCTGGAATATTTGTTGTTCCATCTTTGTCTACTTTAATATACCCTGCCCCCCAAAGCTTCAGCTTTTTAATCGATTTAACAAGAATAGGGTTTGATGTCTGTCCAATCGCCATAATCACCTGATCAACATTGAGTGTGAATTCGTCTCCTGTACATTCCGGCCTTCTTCTTCCTGAAGCATCCGGCTCACAGAGCACCATCCTCTCACACTTCATTGCCTTTACATAGCCTTTCTGATTTCCAATTATTTCTTTAGGATTAGTGAGAAACTTAAATATTATACCCTCTTCTTTAGCATGTTCTATTTCTTCTTTTCGCGATGGCATTTCTTTTTCGGTTCTTCTATAAACAATGTATACTTTCTCAGCTCCAAGCCGAAGCGCGGTTCTGGCAGAGTCTATTGCAACATTGCCTGCACCCACTACAGCAACCCGTCGGGCTTTTCTAACTGGCGTATCATAAATCGGGAACTTATGAGCTTTCATAAGATTGACTCTTGTTAAGAACTCAGACGCAAAATAGACATTATTGAGATTTTCGCCGGGGATGTCCATGTAACTCGGAGAACCGGCGCCAACACCTATGAATACGGCTTTAAATCCTTCCTTGAAAAGTTCTTCAACTGTCTGTGTTCTACCGATAACCCAGTTAACTAAAATTTTGACTCCAAGATTTTTCACAAACTCGATTTCCCTGTGAATGATTTTTTTTGGTAACCTGAATTCCGGGATCCCGTAAGTAAGCACGCCCCCGGGCTCATGGAGCGCTTCAAAGACAATGATATCATATCCTGCTTTTGCAAGATCAGCAGCAACTGTCAGACCGGCCGGCCCGGACCCTATGACAGCAACTTTATGACCGTTTGGTTCTGCAACCTCTGGCACTGCTGTCTCTCCAAGTTTTGCTTCGTAATCAGCAACAAAACGCTCAAGTGCGCCGATCGAAACCGGGGTTTTCTTTTTACCGAGAATGCATTTGCCCTGACATTGGTTTTCCTGTGGGCAGACCCTGCCGCAGATGGCGGGAAGCATGTTGAAATCGCGGATTACCCCGAGACCGCCGAGATAGTCTTTTTCTTTAACGCGTGCGATGAATTTAGGGATGTCGATCTCAACCGGACAGCCTGAGACGCACTGCGGTTTTTTACATTGAAGACAGATATTAGCTGATTTTACCGCCTGCCGCTCGGTAAGTCCGAGTGCAACTTCATTAAAATCAGTTTTTCTTTTTTCAGGTTTTCGTGCTCGCATAAAAAATTAAAAAATAAATATCAAAAATCAAAATTACGGAATGATTGTATTAAAGATTTGTTTATCTTTAATTTTAAATTTTTGATATTTATTGACATTTTCCTTTACATTTTTTCCTGGATTTCCTGTAAAACTGCTTGAGCGACATTTCTTCTTCCTTTTGATAAAAATTAAGTCGGTTAGCAAGTTCCTGAAAGTCTACTTCATGTCCATCAAACTCAGGGCCGTCTATACATGCAAATCTTGTCTGCCCTGCTATGTGAACCCTGCAGGCTCCACACATACCTGTACCCTCCACCATTACCGGATTAAGACTTACTAATGTCTTAATACCGTATGATTTTGTAAGTTCCGAAACTGCCTGCATCATTCTTATCGGTCCGACAGCAATTACTATTGCAACAGGTTTATTATCTATAATCTCTTTTAATGCATCTGTTACAAGTCCCTTTCTGCCAGAACTTCCATCATCAGTGGTTAGAATCATTTCCTTGGCAAATGCCCTGAATTTATTTTCCCAGACAATTAGCTTTCTTGTACGCGCACCCTGAATGACAGTTATCATGTTCCTCTTTGCTTTCAGAGCCTTCAGAATGGGGTATAGGGTGGCGGTGCCTATGCCTCCACCGACCAGCACACAATGACCATATTTTTTTATAGATGTAGGATGTCCGAGAGGGCCTGCAATGTCCCTTATGTTTTCACCGGGTTTCAAAGTGCCCATCTCATCAGTAGTCTTGCCGATTTTTTGAAACAGGAGAGTGATAGTACCTTTTTTCAAATCAGAATCAGCTATAGTAAGGGGTATACGTTCTCCTTTTTCATGAAGTCGCAAAACCGCAAAATTTCCGGCCATGGTGTGTTTTGCAATATAGGGGGCGCTAACGATCATTTCATCAACCTGAGGGGACAATGATTTTTTATGCAGAATTTTAAACATATATTTCTATTCGCTTATACCGTGTGCCAGTGATATTACATGGATATCTGCAGCACCCGCATTTTTTAAAACCTTAGAGCATTCCCTGATTGTAGATCCCGTAGTAACTACATCATCAATGAGCATAATATCCTTATCCTTTATTAAATTTTTTCTGCTGATTTTAAAGGCATCCTTAATATTTCTGTATCTTTCCCTGGATGTCAGACCAACCTGAGGCGTAGTGTCCTTTACCTTAACCAGACAGTTTATCAGTAAATCAACATTCAAGTATTTTGACAAGTGTCTGGCTATCAGTGCAGACTGGTTAAACTCTCTTTTTTTTAAACGCGTTTTAAATAGAGGAACCGGGATTAAAACTTCGACCCGGGGCAACTCCATTTTTATAATGATATTAGACAAGGGTTTCGAAAGTCTTTTCACACCATAATATTTGAACAGATTGATCGCCTTTCTCAACACACCGTCATAAATGCCGAAACTTCTGGCATGCTTAAAAGCCGGCTCACTAATAATACAGTTTCCGCAAGTCAGAGAAACTTCCGACATAAGGGGTTTGCCACATCTCTGACATACAGGTAGTGAACAGGGCACTATATTCTGCCAGCATTCAGCGCAAATCGGGGCTGTTAAATGATCTGTGGCTCTTCCCGAACAGACAGGACACGGTTCAGGAAAGAGGGTATTTAGAAATTTATTAATCATGATAATAAAATGAGCAATTTACAATGAACAATTAATGATTATGGAAGTTTTTTAATTATTGTTCATGATTAATTATGAGGCTTGTCCCCGTCATCTCATCGGGCTTATCAATGCCGATCAGGTCCAGCACAGTTGGTGCAACGTCAGAAAGACCTCCTTTTTTTGAAAGATTAAAATCTCTTTTTATCAGGATAAAAGGCACCGGATTCATTGTATGGGCGGTATAGGGATCGTTGTTATCTGTCATTTGTTCGCAGTTACCGTGGTCAGCAGTTATTATTGCGGTGCCATCAAGCGATCGAATTTTTCCAACAATTTTCTCCAGGCAGTTGTCTACTGTTTCACAGGCCTTTATGGCTGCATCCATTTTGCCTGTGTGGCCTACCATATCGGGATTGGCAAAGTTAAGAAGAATAAAATCATAACTGTTATATTCGAGTCTTTTCAAAACTTCATCCGTGACTTCATAAGCACTCATTTCCGGTTTTAGATCATAAGTTGGAACATCTTTGGGAGATTGTATAAGGCATCTGTCCTCTCCGGGGAAAGGTTTTTCTTCACTGCCGTTAAAAAAATATGTAACGTGTGCATATTTTTCGGTTTCAGCGATTCTCAGCTGTTTTAAGTTGTTTTGGCTTAATATTTCACCCAATATGTTAGTCAATTTTATAGATGGGAATGCGATCGGAAAAATAAAATTTTCTTCATACATTGTCATTGTCACGTAAGAACCTAAATTAGGCATACTTGCTCTCTTAAACCCGTTAAATTTTTCTTCAGTGAGGGCTTTGGTTAGTTCGCGCGCCCTGTCAGCACGGAAATTAAAGAATATTACAGAGTCCCCATCCAGAATTTTCCCAATCGGCTCGTTACTATTACAGACTACCGAAGGTTCGATAAATTCGTCTGTTTTATCATCCTCGTAACTTTTTTGAACAGCTTCCAGAGCAGATTGTACTTTCTTGCCGTCACCATTTACCAGTGCTCTGAATGCCTTCTCTATCCTTTTCCAACGATTGTCTCTGTCCATGGCCCAGTATCTGCCGGTGACAGTGGCGATCTTTGCAGACGGTTTATCACTCAGAAAGGATTCGAGATCTCTAATATAATTGATACCGGAAGCCGGGGGTGTGTCTCTGCCATCCATAAACGCATGTACGAATATCTTTTTCACTTTATTGCCTATGGCCATATTAATCAGGGAATAGAGATGATTTATATGACTGTGTACACCACCGTCTGATAAAAGGCCCATTAAGTGCAGTGCCTTACCGTTCTTAGCAGCGGTACTCATTGCATCCACCAACGCCTGATTCTTTACAAAGCTTCCGTCATGGATAGAATTGTTTATTCTGGCATAGTCCTGATAAACGATCCTTCCAGCGCCAAGGTTTAAATGGCCGACCTCAGAGTTTCCCATTGTACCTTTTGGCAAGCCCACCGCTTCACCAGAGCACTCGAGTGCAGCATAGGAAAATTCATTTATAATACCCTTATAAAATGGGATGTTAGCCTTTTCCTGGGCATTTGTATCTGGATTATCTGATATCCCCCATCCGTCAAGAATTATGAGTATAAGCGGGTTCAAGCTATCAAAAAATTCCTTTCACTATAAAGTAGTCGAAAAATTTGTTGCTCAGAAGATTATATTTGGTTGGTGTATAACAATTCAAGGGTACTTGTTTAAAAATTATTACACATTATGATACTATTCATATTACAATTTTGATGTTATGAATAAATATGAAAAATCAGGAGGGAAATAAATGGAAAAGGATTTTGAGAAACCTTTAGTCCCTGAATATAGTGCCCGATTTGGAATGATTGTAGTAGACATGGGATTTGCAACCATAGATCAGGTATTGGAGGCTTTGTCCGAGCAGGTTATGGATAATTTTAACAATAAACACCACAGACTTCTGGGGAATATTTTATTAGAAAAAGGTTCGATAACTCCTGAACAGATGGAAAAAGTTTTAAAAATCATTTCTGAACAAAAAAAAAAGTAAAGCCGGAATAATGGACAATGTAATTTATCTGAGACCTATAAAGCGTAAAAAGATACAGGTGAGAGAAAAATGTTTAATATTCAACGCCAATTAGAAATTCTTTTAGAGGCAAATCAGAAAATTAATGCAACTCTTGAAATTCCCATAATACTGCAAGCATTAGTCTCCTCGTCAATTACACTGGTTGATGCGACGGCAGGAACTGCCGGTCTTTTTACTGGTAATAAGATAGTCTTCGCAGAATATAATGACAGAGGCAACCTAAGGGAGATTAATTACGAGTTTGAGAAAGGCTATGGTGTTCCGGGTTGGATTATAGAAAATAAGAAGCCCTACTTTACAAATCAGGCTTTTAAGGATAGCCATGTCATTCCTGAAATTCAGAAAACATTATGTATTTATAATTTAATTAGTGTTCCAATATTAAAAAAATCAGGTGAGCTTCTGGGCTGTTTGGAGATTCATAACTCTAACAACAATCGCGAATTTAACGAGGTGGACGTTGAGTTGCTTGACGGACTATCTTCAAGTGCGGCAACTGCTCTCGAAAATGCCCAGTTATTATTTCAGTACAAACAGATAAAAGACGCTCTTCTTAAAAAGGAAGAGGAACTCAATGAAAAGATCAAAGATCTCGAAAATTTCTACGATTTATCTGTTAACAGAGAGTTGAAGATAAAAGAGCTTAATGAGGAAATAGCCGGCCTGAAAGAGAAACTCTCCCAAGACAGACAATGACGAAAGCTGATTTTATACACAGACACTATTTAATCAGCATCTCAAGAAGGGCCTTCTGGGAATGGAGTCTGTTCTCAGCCTGGTCAAAGATAACGCTCTGTGGGGAGTCGATCACGCCTGCAGTTATTTCTTCACCCCTGTGAGCAGGTAGGCAATGCATAACAATGGCATCAGGTTTTGCCAGGGAAAGAAGTCTTTTATTCAATTGGTATTTCTTAAATGTTTGCCTTCTTCTCTCAACTTCTCTTTCCTGTCCCATGCTTATCCATACATCAGTGTAGAGCACGTCAGCGTTAGCTGCAGCTTTCTCAGGATCTGATACTATTTTAATCCTGGCGTTTGATGCAATCGCCTTTTCGTACACTGTGCTATCCGGCTCATATCCTTTAGGACAGGCAACTATTAGCCGCATGCCCATCAGTTCGGCTGCTTCTATCAGGGAGTTTGCAACATTATTTCCATCACCGATGTAAACAATCTGCATATCTTCAAGGCCCCTCTTTTTTTCTATTATTGTGAGCATATCTGCAAGAGCCTGGCACGGATGGTGAAGATCGGTAAGTCCGTTAATTACTGGAATCGTTGCATTGTTTGCCAGTATCTCCACTATACTATGAGCATATGTCCTAATGACTATTCCATGCAGATATCGTGAAAGGGTTTTCGCTGTATCTTCGATAGTTTCTCCCCTTCCAAGCTGCAGCTCTTTTGTATTGATGTAGATAGGCTGCCCCCCCAGCTGATATATTCCTGTCTGAAAAGAGATCCTTGTTCTCGTAGATGTCTTGTCAAACATGATACCAATACTCTTTCCAATAAGAGGACAAGCAGACGTATCCTTGCCTGATTTCAATTCAGAAGCCCTTTGCAGAAGTGAATGAATTTCTTTGGATGAAAAATCTGAAAGAGTGAGAAAATCCTTTTTCATTATCAATAGCTTACTTAATACGAGTGCCTTTCCAATACATCATCAAGAATGTCGATCAGGTGATCAACCTCCTTTTCAGTAATTATCAAAGGAGGGGTGAAACGCAGAACATTACCGCTTGTACAGTTTATAAGAATTCCCCTGTTTGCGCAAGCATCAACTATTTTATTACCGGCCATCGTAAGCTCAAGTCCTACCATAAGACCTAATCCTCTAATTTCGACTATGACAGAAGGGAAATCGTTTTTTAATTTTTTGAGCTTGTCAATGAAATATTTACCGATTCGTATACAATTATTTAGAATGAAATTGTCTTCAAGCAGCGTATCTATCGTTGCCAGGGCAGCGGAACATGCAAGGGGATTTCCTCCAAATGTTGATGCATGCGTTCCATGCTGAAATGCACTGGATATATGATCTTTTGCAAGAACGGCACCAATAGCAACCCCGCCTCCAAGCCCTTTTGCGAGAGTAAGTATGTCAGGTTCGATATTGAAGTGTTCATAGGCAAACAACTTACCGGTCCTTCCGATTCCTGTCTGAATTTCATCAAGGATAAGCAAAATCTTATTCTTATCGCAAATCTCCCGAACTTTCAGCAAGTAATCATCGGAAGGTATCTTTATCCCGCCTTCCCCCTGTATTGGTTCAAGCAACACGGCGCAGGTCTTGCTTGTGACCGCTTTTTTAACAGCCTCTGCATCGTTAAACGGCACATATTTGAAGCCGGGTACAAGTGGTTCAAATCCTTTATGCAATTTTTCATGGCCTGTTGCCGTTAATGCAGCAAGGGTCCTGCCGTGGAATGAATTGTAAGCTGTTATGATTTCATACCTGTCTTGAGTAAAATGTTCTTTTGAGTATTTTCTGGCAAGTTTGATCGCCCCTTCAACCGCCTCTGCACCGGAATTACAGAAAAAGGCCCTGTCAGCACAGGAATGTTTTATCAGTAACTTGGCGAGCTTAATCTGCGGCTCTATATGGTACAAATTTGATACATGCAGTAAGCGCTGCGCCTGTTTCTGAAGAGCGATAACGACTTTTGGATGACAGTGTCCAAGGCAATTTACGGCAATACCACTAATAAAATCCATATATTCTTTACCGGTTGTATCCCACACCTTTACCCCGCGTCCCTTCCTCAATACGATAGGATACCGGTTGTAAGTATTCATTAAATATTTTTTAGATTCGTCAATCAGTTTCTTGTCCATTGCCTAAAAATATAACATATTCTGACTGGGATACAAAAGTACCGGTGTTTTTTGATTGTTTTCAAATAAGTCATTTCGTTATAATTATTAAATGCCCGGAAAAATTAAGTATTCTTCCTGCGATATTCTGACAAAATCACGCAAGAAGACTATAAATCGTAACAGGGTATGCCTCTTCAGGGATGATTTTACCTGGACAGGGGTAGCTGTTGATGAATACAAGCACAAATCTGCAGGTAGGGACTGGACTGATATAGTCAGACAGGTGCTGGTTGGTCAGAAGGGAGAGTCTACAAAATTTCATCTGAGATATTTTGAGATTAAGCCCGGTGGTTACAGCAGTTATGAAACCCATAAGCACGAGCATGTGGTTATAGGCATTAGAGGAAAAGGGAAGGCTAGGCTTGACAGGAAAAACGTGGGGATAAAATTTCTCGATGTTATTTATATAAAACCTTATACTCCCCACAGACTGTACAACCCATACGATGAACCGTTTGGTTTTTTCTGCATCGTAGATGCCAGGAGGGATCGCCCAAAGTCTGTAAAGAGGTAGTACAGAATTTATTATAGGAGGATTAACATGGCAGAAATTAACATGAAAATTGACGGCATGAGTTGCCAGCATTGTGTTATGAATGTTAAAAAGGCGGTTGATGCTGTTGAAGGGATACATTCTTCTGAGGTGTCAATCGGATCTGTTAAAGTTTTGTATGACGATATGAAAACGGATAGAGACGCTTTTGTTAAAGCTGTGCAGGATGCAGGCTATAAAGTTACTGGTTAACTAATTGGTTTTCATCATTCATTTAAATTAATAATCAAGTGAGCAATTATCAAATAAATGATAATTGTTAGGAACTGCTAAAAGGAGATTCATAGATTATGAGCATCGAATATTCATTAAGCCCTGATGGTGAAAAATTTTCATTACCCGCTAAAGAAGATTACAAAGCAGAGTTGAGACGTCTGAAGGACCTTGTGAAAAAGCAAAAGAATTTAAACCGTGAAATCGTTGTTGTGATGGGAGTTGGTTTTGTAGGAGTTGCGATGGCAGCGGTTATTGCTGATACAGAGGATAAAAAAAACCGTCCAACTAAATTTGTAATGGGTATGCAAAGGCCGAGCACACGAAGTTACTGGAAAATTCCGATTCTTAACAGGGGAATTTCCCCTGTTACATCTGAGGACAGGGAACTTGCACCGATGATTAATAGATCTGTGCTGGAGAAAAAAACTCTTACGGCCACGTTTTCTTATGAGGCTCTATCCCTTGCTGATGTTGTTGTCATTGATATCCAGTGTGATTATCAGAAAGAAGCGCTTGGAGATGTTGGTAATGGTTTTGCTGATATGACTCCACTCGAAAGTGCCCTTGCAATTATGGCTGAGTACATTTCTCCTGAAGCACTGGTGCTGATAGAAACAACAGTAGCACCCGGCACTACCGAACAGATAGCTTATCCCATAATGAAAAAAGTTTTTAAGAAGCGCGGCATTAAAACCGATCCTTTGCTTGCACACAGTTTTGAAAGAGTAATGCCCGGAAAGGACTATGTGTCAAGTATAAGGGATTTTTGGAGAGTATGCAGCGGAATAAATAAAAAGGCGCGAAAGAGGGTAGTTAAATTTCTAAACGAGGTGCTCAATACAAAGGATTATCCACTGACAGTTCTTGACAGGCCTATTGAGTCGGAAACGGCCAAGATAGTTGAAAACAGTTTCCGCGCAACAATGCTTGCATTTCTTGATGAATGGAGTCTGTTTGCTGAAAGAAATGGAGTGGATCTTATAAAGGTTATTAATGCGATCAAAGCGCGCCCAACACATAATAATATTATTTTCCCGGGCCCCGGTATCGGCGGTTACTGTCTCCCAAAAGACGGTGGGCTCGGTGTCTGGGCCTACAAACATATTCACGGGTTTGAAGATAACATTTTTAAGATTACTCCTCTTGCAATTAACATAAATGACACCCGTGCCCTTCACGTAGGTCAATTAACCAGAGATGCATTAAGAAATATGAACAGGCCTATTGCTGCGGCCGAAGTACTCGTGCTTGGTGCGTCTTACAGGGAAGACGTGGGTGATACAAGATACAGCGGATCAGAGATGATTGTCAGAAGATTGACTGAGATGGGTGCAGAGATAAGAGTGCATGATCCGTATCTTACTCACTGGTGGGAGTTTGAAAATCAGGATACTTACCCTAAGAAGGGACATAGTATGGCAAGGTTTTTCCGTAATCAGGAGAAGCTTTCAAATCTGAGAATCGAAAAGAATCTTAAGGCATCCTTTAAAGGTGCTGATGTGGTTATTTTTGCTGTACGCCACAAACACTATATGAACCTGGAACCGGACAAGGTTGTTAAGTTGATAGGCAATACTGCGGCTATTGTAGACTGTTTCGGCATACTTGATGATGATAATATTCAAAGGTATTTTGAACTTGGCTGTGAAGTAAAGGGCCTTGGGCGGGGGCACGTACGCTGGATAAAGGATGAGGTGAGAAAAAGTAAGACCAGGAAGAAAAAGTAGAGAGATAGATTCAGTCCTGTATACGAACGCTTATATCCAGGTTGACATTTTCATCCACTTATAAGACCTTATGCCATGAACTGCTTCTATCGGTTTATCGCCATAAAGGCTCAGAAGAATTTTTAGCGGATACCATCGAAATTTATTAAGGTATTTGAACATTATATATCGAATTTTCTCTGCATACACAAATTCGGTATAAATATATTTTTGGAGTGAATCGAGATAGGTCTGTTTTAGCAGGTCAAAGGATATATCTTTTCTTATGAAATCCATTACTGCCTTGGCAGCGAGTTCCGCGCTTCTTTGCGCAAAGAATATCCCTTCCCCAAGCAAAGGATCGGCAAAACCGGCAGCGTCTCCAACAAGAAGCAGATTTCTGAATATCGGGGAAGGCAAGAAACTGCCGTAAGGTAAAATATAGCTTGATATTATCTGATCATCCACCCCGGTGGAACCTATCGTTGACAGGAACTCACGAAAGGAAGTGAGCAATTTTTTTGTGTTTTTACTTTTCAGTCCGCACATCCCGATCTTCAATCTATTCTGCCCCGGGAATATCCAGGCGTATCCCCATTTTATAAAACCAAAAAACAGGACAGGATGAGTAAACTGACTACCGGTATTGTCCCTGTTGACAAAGATTTCATGGGCTGAAGCAACATTACCCTTCCAGTCTTCTCTTCCAAACAGGTCAACAGGAAAACTCCGCCTGACTGTACTGTTAACTCCATCAGCGCCTATGATGATTTTTGCCGCAAACTTCTGCCCTGACAGGGTAGCTACCAAGCCCTTAAAGATATCGATAGATACAATTCGTTCATTTTCAGCGATAGTTGCGCCCTTATTTTGGGCCTTCTTTAACAGGAAGTTATCATAATTGTGTCGTTCAACAAAACGTAAAGGGATTCTTGTAGTTCTTTTTGAAATTATATTGTGTTTATTGCGAATCTCATAACTATCAGATTCAAAGTCTATAATCCCCTTCTCACCAAGAGAAGATGCTGTTTCACCAAATACCCGTTCCAGGAGTTTAATGGTTTTATATGTTA
>CAYPIT010000047.1:0-13085 GCA_964410825.1 uncultured Nitrospiraceae bacterium | reverse complement strand
TTTTTTATAAAATTCATAAGTATTTCTAATTTGACAATTAAAGCATTTTCTCACGATAATAATTAATCTTAATATGTATTCTTTGTTTTCTAATATTCGATTTAATCGAACAGTTAACTGTTTAATTTTTAATATAACCTAAGCTATTTATGAATTATTCTCTGAACTGGATGTTTTTAAAATGAATAAAAGATCTTTTGATAGAACATCTGCAGATTTAGAGTTTCGTTGTTTTGATGAAGACAATTTCGGAACCGTAAAGAACCTTTCAGAGAATGGTATGTTTATAACTTCCAAGAAAATAAGCTTTCCTTTAGAATCTCAATTTGAAATATTTTTTCCTCTTAAGAGTAAAAAGTTAAAAATACCTGTGAGGGTTCGCAGGATTACAAAGTCTAATGGTTATTACGATGGCATCGGGGTTGAGCTTTTAAAACCAAATCAAAAATATTTAACTTTTGTGCATAAATTAAAAGGGTCTAAACGGGAAAAAAAGTAATAACTATTACTAATATATTGAACAAAAATGATGAAAGGGATATAAAGTAACCTTTCATTTCCCCAGGCAGTCAGCCCCCCCTGGCTGCCTTTCTTCTTTTTATACTGATCGAGATGATTGGACAAGTGATCACCACTCCAAATGTATTTTTTTATCCTTTCTTTTAACATTTCATTGTCACTTCATAAATTCCGGGGTCTTTTAATCCCCATACGCCCGGGCTTGCCAGAGCCTTGCGAGATGCTTCAAAAGCTGATTCTGTTTCTTCTATTTCCAGAAACAGAAAGCCGGGAAGTATATGTTCAATTGCCTGAATGGCAAGGAGTCTTCTTTTTCAGCTTTGAGTTTGCCTCTTCCTCTTCCTGATCATTATCATCCTCAACAACCCTTGACCATCCTTCCAAATCGCTCATTTCCATCCTCCCTTGATTTCTGTAAGTACCTTTTTATCTCGGCAGGCCTCAAAATAACTTGAATTTGTTCCTGTTGTTGTATAATTCAGGTAATCCTCTCTGCGTCGTATTATGTGAATTTTACCTTTACTATAGAAGAAGGGATAAAATAAACTTGTTTTATATTTTCAGAAAAAAGCACCAATTAATCCTGATTCTATAAAAGGGTTAACTGAAACTATGGAAAGAAGGCGTCATAAAAGAATATATATTGACTTGAAAGCAAAAATAATTTCGGATGATAAACCGTATCATGGTTCGATTGAGAATGTTTCCGAAGGTGGCATTCGATATTTAATCAAATCTTCAGTTCATGACAAAGATAAATTTACCGGCAACGAAATTATTGAGTTATATTTTCGTACTGCATCAGATAAAACAATGAAGCTGAAGTGTGAAACAATATGGACTAAAATAGGATTGTTTTCTGGAGAAAAGATATCTTTGGGGATGAAGATCATAGACCCACCGGTAGAATACATCGATTGGATAAAGAGTTTACATAGAGACAATGAGTAGTGGATGTGAAAATGTTATAGCATCTGCTTCAGGAGTCAGGATTCATTTTCACGATTTGGGAAGGATGAAATAAAAATTATTGCCGTACTCAGTAGCCTCATACCCGGCCACCCCACCGTGTATTTCGATCGCATGTTTAATAAAAGAGAGGCCGTGTCCTGTTCCCGGCTTGTTGGCGGCATTTGATCCCCTGAACTTTTCTTCAAAGATATTATCTTTTTCATTTTCTGTCAAATGATTACCGGTACTGAAGACATTAAATTTTACGCCATCCTTACCCTGTTCAAAAAAGTCTTTGACAATCTCATACCCGTATGACATATATTTTTTCTTCTCGCCTTCCTGTGTTTCAATTTCCTGAGTATATTTAACTGCGTTTGAGAAGAGGTTCGCATAAACCTGAGCAATCAGCCCCACATCAACAACAGTTATCACCTCAGCATCAGGTATACCGCTTAATTGATCATTGATCAATATCCCCATTCTCCTGAATTGCTCAATATATCTGTCCAGCTGCGGCTTAACAACATCTTTTCTCATATTGCACGGCTTGCTTCGGAGTGTAAGCCTTCCCTGATCAAAATGACTCTTCCTGAAAAGGGTTTCGATAAAAAGGCTCATATTCTTGTAATGCTTTTCTATATTTTCAAGTTCCACATTCAACCCATAATTGATGTCCTTTAACTCGTCCGAAAAGTCTTTCATACAATCATCATCACACTGACCTGCAGAAGATTTATCGATAAACAGTTTTTCCATTTCAAAATTTTTCTCAACCTTTCTTCGAAGACCCCTGAGGAATAATTTATATACCATATTGGGAACTATAATATTATGTTCAATGTCAGCCACAAGAGACTGTATAAATTTCAGATGCTCAATATTTTTCTCAACCAGTAGCCTGTTATGTATGTTGAAGCCGATACGGTTCGCATATTTCTGGAAAAAAAGTTCGCTATGCTCTCCAAGTTCCTTGCCAGGACAGATGACCAGCAGACCAATGACATCATCCTTTACTTCAAAAGGAAGCTCTTCAATCAACGGTTGCTTTCCTCTGATAGTCAGCACGAGATTATTTTTCTCAGAATAATAGGGTTCTTCAGCGGGCTTCACATCATCAGCGGGAGGTGTATGAAGCTCACGCCCCAACTGATCAGTTTTTGCTATAAGAGAAAGTGAATTGATTTTAGGATCTACGATGTAAAGATACGCATCCTTGTTAAAAAATCCCTTTGGAATCAAGACACATAAATTGTAAAAATCTTCAATGTCATCCAATTCCTGCGCAAGATCAAAGAAAGTCTTCAGAGCGTCATTTTCCTTAGAGGAAAAATCATAATTCTGATAGTCAATCTTTTTTTCTTCTATACGTTCAAATATATATTTAGCATCATGCATATCAAATATCGAAAAATTTGCCTGTTAACGTAAGAGCCACAAAACAATAAATCAAATTAAATGGTTATAAGAAATGCTCCTGAATCCTGAGACAATTTTATCATAATCCTGCCAAAATTAATTCAGATGGCTGACAAATAATTGTGCTATATATTCATATCGTAACAGCATTGTCATGATAATAAATCTAATAATTTCAAACAGTTAGCATCAATGAGAGCAAATCCCATGGTTAGTTCTAACGCAAAAGAACGTAAAGCGCACCCAGACCACCATCACACTGTCTTGCTGTAACAAACGATATAACATGCTTCCTGAACCGTCTCGAAAGCCACTGTATCACAGCATTTTTGAGTACAGGTCCATCCGGGGAGCGCAGTCCCCTGCCGTGAATAATTTTTATGCAGCGCAATCCCCTCATTAACGATTCCCTGATAAAACGTTCCACTTCTAACGCAGCCTCTTCAACTGTATAGCCATGGATATCAAGACTGTCCTGAACAGAGTAGCGCCCTCCATGAAGTTCACTTATCATGTCATCCCTGTAATCCGGATTAGTCCATTCTACATATTCCTGAGTATCAGGAAGATTTATTCGTTTCTTCCCCATTACTATATCTTTAAGCGCCCTGTCTTCTTCCCTCTTCTTCATACCGCTTTCACGTTCAGCAGCAATTTTCCGTTTTTTATGGGGAATGGGGATGTTCCGGAACTCTTTAATTTCATGCACCTGCTTCATGGCGTCATTAAATATCTGCTCGTCACTTTTTGGCGCAGCTTTGTCAACAGTAGTAATAGGGTCAGGCATACGGGATCTCTTTCGTTTAATAATTTTTTTAAGGTCTTTAAGAGAATGAGAAACAAGGGTCTCAGATATTTTCTTTTTGAAGCGCATCTTCATTACTCCCTGAATTCATTATATCAGTATCAGATGATTAAGCAATCTGATAGTTTAACAGGTTGCATATATCAACTTTTACGTTTCAGAAGTTGAGATGCTGTTGTTACAAAGGCGGCTGAAAGGGCTATAATCACAAAAACATCGGTTGACAAACTGAAATCCGGACTCATCATGCCTTCCTCAAAAGGGAAAATTATATTTTTAAGGGCATCCACTCCATAAGTGAGAGGATTAACTTTTGCAGCTATGCCGAGAGCTTTGGGAAGAAGCTTGACCGGGTACATCGCACCCGAAAGAAAAAACATGGGCATCACTATAAAATTCATAATTACACTGAAGCTCTCATAACTTTCATAAAAAGTGGCGAGCACAACTCCAAACGCTGCGATACAGAAAGACATCGCTATCGCGATAATCAGAACAGCAATAATCTGCAACAGTCCAAGGTCTAAACCAAGCAGGGGGAATAACAAAAGCACAATCGCAGCCTGTATTGTGGAGACGACCGTACCACTCAATCCCTTGCCTATTACGATAGATGTTCTGCTTACCGGAGCAGCAAGTATCTCTTTAAAAAAGCCGAACTCCTTGTCCCATATGATTGATATCGATGAAAAAATAGAGCTGAAGAGTATTGTCATGCCCAGTATCCCGGGAAAGATAAATTGAGTGTAAGGCATGCCGGCATCCGGACTCACCAGCCTGCTGATCCCTGCGCCAACCAGAAACAGCCATAAAAGAGGTCTGGCTATAGTTGACACCAGCCTGCTCCGCTCACGAACAAATTTCTTGAACTCTCTTGCTACCAGCACATAAATTACATTCAGTTCCATACTCAGTGTCTCCTTCTGAATGCCCTTACTTCTTCTCTTATATTGCTCATATCAGATACTTCCTCATCCCGAATAGCCTTGCCGGTTAATTTCAAAAAAACTTCATTGAGTGTCGGGCTCTGCAGCCTGACAGAGATGACCATATCAGCCAGTGCACGAATAAGTTCAGGAATATAGGAATCACCCCCCAGGGTCGTTATAAAAAGTTCATCCCCTTTTTCCTCGGCATCTATGCCCAGGAGTCTCTTAATTTCCTGCCTGGACCGTTTATTATCCGTGGTTTTGAGTGATATTACGTCTCCCCCCACGGTTCGTTTCAATTCCTTCGGACTTCCCTGTGCGATGATTTTTCCGCTGTCTATGATAGCGATTCTATCACAGACCTCAGCCTCATCCATATAATGCGTTGTCATGAATATAGTCACATTGTGTTTCTTGGGCATCTCCTCGATAAATTCCCACAGGTTACCCCTTGACTGCGGATCAAGACCGAGAGTCGGTTCATCAAGAAACAGCACTTTAGGACGATGGATAAGTCCCCTTCCCACTTCCAGTCTCCTTTTCATTCCGCCCGAGAATTTTTTAACAAGGTCATCCTTTCTGTCATAGAGATCTACAAACCTGAGAGCGTCGTCAACACGTTTTCTGATATCCGCTTTTTTTACTCCGTAAAGATATGCATGAAACACAAGGTTTTCGCAGGCTGTAAGGTCTTTGTCCAGCGTAGTATCCTGAAACACAATGCCTATGGATTTCCGTACGTCCGAAGGTTCCTTCTCACAATCATTACCATTAATAAATGTCTTACCTGACGTGGCCGAAACAAGAGTGCACAGGACATTAATAGTGGTTGTCTTGCCTGCACCGTTTGGTCCCAGAAAACCAAAGATTGTCCCCTCCTCTACTTCAAAGGAGATACCGTCAACAGCAGTCAGACTCCCGAATTTTTTTACAAGGTTATCTACTTTTATAATGGCCATAAATATCCTTCTTATAATATCTGATTAGAAAAAATTTAAATAATACTATATGATTCGCAGCAATTTAATTTGAATTGAACTCATTTATATGATAAACTTCAGCGCAAAGTCATTATGAAAATATTAGTACAGAATAAAGACGAAAAAGCTTTTACCTGTGATGCATTGGTATTGCCGTTAATCGAAGATGAAGGCATACGTCCTTATGCAAATATAAATAAATCCTTAAACGGTCTCCCTGCTGACATAATCGCTTCCGGAGAATTTAACGGGAATCACAACGAACTTTCATTGCTTCACACTAAAGGGGCAATCAGGCCTGAGCGGATTCTTTTGATCGGCCTTGGTAAAAAGAACGAGGTCACAGGGGAAAAATTAAGACAGGCAGGGGGGAAGGCCGCATCATTTCTCAAAGGCCTGAACATTAAGAATATCGCCCTCTCCACAAAAACGATCGCATCTTTAAAACATACGCCTGTTGATTTTTTGGAGGGCTGCCTGCTTTCTGCTTACAGTTTTCAGAAATACAGGAAAAAAGAAAAAAAGAGCCTGAATAAAATTACGATACTCGCCGGTAATATTAAGAATAAGGAGATACAGCGGACCGGGACTTTGGCGAAATCAGTGAGTTTTGCACGGGACCTTGTTAATACACCTGCAAATGATATGACACCGTCAATTCTGGTAAAGCATGCCCGTAAATTAAAAAACACATCACTTAAAGTCATAAACAAAAAGCAGGCAGAAAAGCTTGGCATGGATGCATATCTTTCTGTTGCCAGCGGCTCTACCGAACCACCGAAGTTTCTTGAAATCAGATACAGGAAGAAAAATGTCGCACCTGTTGTTTTTATAGGAAAGTCAGTAACCTTTGACAGTGGCGGTATTTCGCTTAAACCCAGCCATGGTATGGAAAAAATGAAATATGACATGGCAGGCGGGGCAGCAGTTCTTGGAGTGATGAAGGCTGTGTCCGAACTCAAACTGCCTCTTCATGTAATAGGCATATTGCCAGCCACCGAAAACCTGCCCGGTGGAAACGCTTCAAAACCGGGTGATGTAGTGAAGGTCATGGGAGGCAAGACTATAGAAATAATATCCACCGATGCCGAGGGAAGGCTGACCCTCGCTGATGCGATTGAATATGCAAAACGATTCAGACCTGCAGCAATAGTAGATATAGCTACTCTTACCGGAGCATGCCCCATAGCGCTCGGTAGCGCAGCGATCGCGTTGATGGGGAATAATCAATCCCTGATTGACAAGATTATCGAGGCTTCGAGGGAAACGGATGAAAAAGTGTGGCAGATGCCGCTTTTTGACGAATACGGGGAGTATATAAAAAGCGATGTTGCTGATCTTAAAAATTCATCAGGAAGAAACGGCTCGCTTGTAACATCCGGTTATTTCCTCAAAGAATTTGCGGGAGATATCCCCTGGATACATCTTGACATAGCCGGTACAGCATGGACTGATAAAGATAAACCATACATCCCCCAGGGCGCTACCGGAATAGGGGTAAGATTGATCCTGGAATTTCTGAGGAATAGTTAAGTTACCCTAACCCAAGGGCATCCCTGGTCATTTTCTCTGCTGTTTCAAATACCGCTTTCTTCCCTTCTTCTGTTCTTGACTCAATATAAAATCGTACTTTCGGCTCAGTGCCGGATGGACGGATCATTAACCATGATCCATCATCAAACACAAGTTTTGTGCCGTCTACTGTTATAACATCTTTAACCGTTCTCAGACTGCCGCCAATATTGATTTCAGATCCCTTACTATAATTTTCACGTATAACAGAAAGTTTCTTTATCAAAGTCTCTCCGGCTAACGACCGGTCAACAGCAATGCCAGACCTTTCAGGAAAGTAATATCCGTATTCATTCATAATGTCCGTAAGGTACTGGCTTATATTCTTGCCGGTTACAGCCATCATTTCTACGGCAATCAGTATCCCGAAAATCGCGTCTTTTTCGAGTGTATGATTAAATCCTGATATTCCGTCCGACTCTTCAAAACATGCAATCGCTTTTTCACCGGCTGTCTTAAGCATAAATGGCCTGAAATTCTTAAAACCTACTTTTGTCTCCCTAACAGGTATGTTCTCTTTTTCTGCAATTGCATTTACAAGGTTGCTCGTGCCGACCGATTTTACCGCCACTCCGCTAAATCCTCTATGGACATGTAGAAAATGGAAGGCCATAGCGCCAAAATAGTTCATCGGTATTAACATATTATTGTCAGCATGTCGTATGCGGTCGCCATCAGGATCAAGGATAACTCCAAGCCTGAATTTTGCAACGCTATTATTAAGACTCTCTATAACACCTTTCATGTTGCTGTCAGAAGGTTCCGGTGCAACACCCCCGAAAAGCTGGTCGTCTTCAGTACGCAGGTAATGAATTTTATCGCTCTCTCCAATGATTCTCTGAATGCGCCCCCTTGTAGAGCCATGAACATTATCTATACATATGATGCAGTCTTCATTTGCCACAAAATTACGTATCTTATTCAAGTCTATTGTTTTTCTATCGTTGATATATTTTAAATAGAGTTCTGTAAGGTCAATCCTTTCAATATGTTCAGGTACAATCGGTTGAAGCACAGGAGATTCGGACATCATCTTATCCGTAATTTCCTCTATTCTTGATGTAATTTCGGTACCGGCAGGTCCTCCATCCGATGGGTTAAATTTAAAACCGCCATAATTTGCGGGGTTATGCGAAGGGGTAAGGTTTATTGAACACGAAGCATTTATCATCTCGATGCCGGCTGAAAATTCAGGAGTAGCGGCCTCACCGCCATACCATGTTTTAATGCCTTCGTTCTGAAGAAGACCTATTACCTCCCTTGCAAAGTCAGGACCAAGAAATCTGTTGTCGTGTCCCACGATCACGCCCCTTTTTCTGATTTCATCAAAACCGGAAACTCCCATCGTATTCATAACAGCAGGATCATTTTCCTTAAACATACGTATGATCGCAGTGGT
Organism: uncultured Nitrospiraceae bacterium; assembly: GCA_964410825.1. GTDB lineage: Bacteria > Nitrospirota > Thermodesulfovibrionia > UBA6902 > UBA6902 > CAZVHL01. Next base: position 4,511 of record CAYPIT010000047.1, on the reverse strand, counting down.
GACGATTCTTACGTTATTAAAAGTATAATCAGTGCCTATCTCGCCCCGCCACCCGGATGTTCCGAATACGACTTCTGCAGGCTCATTGTTTTCTCTTGCGAATTTCTCTATAACCGAGAGCAAGCCCCTGTTATTAGAAACGTCTGATAGAATTGCCTTCCAGCACGAAGCAGCATTTTCAAATTCCTGAGTCATTATTTCTCATTCCCCCCTATCCCTCTTGACAATTGAAGATCCTACATAAAGTCAGTAATTTTTATGTAATGCACTTATCATGCAACCCATGCTTTTTTGAATATTGATTTCCAATCATAGTCGATTACATAATTCTTCACGTCACATGCAACTCTACCACCAGTAAGTACACTATAAAAAAATAATATTTCTACAAGCCTATATATGATGTCATCTACTTCCTTAAAATCAATAGTTCGTATACGATGCTTTCTGTCAAAATGAGTAATGGATTTATTAACAAGATTATTTGCTTTCAGAGTCCTCTTCTTGATGTTAACAAGTAATTACGCAACCGAAATGTCGCATACAAAATAATGACGGAAATTACAGGTATTATACAACAAGCACGTCTCCATAGACAGGATCAGATTTTTTATTACAGTAAGTTTTCTCTGAAACAGGCATTGTTTCTATTACTTAAACAATTTATTATTATTTCTCCCTCTTAAACCCAATTTTCCTTTGCTTCGATTTTGGTGGGTTCATGAGTGCACGAATTGCTTCAAATACAACAGCAAACTGTTCATCATATTTCTCCTCAATGGCCTTGAGTTTGCGGGCTAATTGAGCATTAGAAACAAGCATCTTCCGAATTTTTGTAAATGTCCTCATTATCTGGATATTCACTTGTATAGCTCTTTTACTATTCAAAACTGTTGATAGCATAGCTACCCCGTTTTCAGTGAAGACCAGAGGTAGTTTCCGAGTACCGCCCCAACTTGAAGTTCCAAATTGGAACTTCAAGTTATCGAACTCATCTCTGGTTAATTAAAACATAAAATCCAACGGAAAGCGTTCAATATTACGTCGCACAGCCTTATTAAGTATTTTAGTCTCAACCTCATACAGAACAGCCAGGTCCTTATCAAGCATAACCTTTTGGCCTCTTATGAAGAATATTTTTTGTTCAATGATATCCTGCGGAATGATTTCATTCATTCGTGTCCCCTTTCAAAAATGAAAACTTTAATAATTGCAGATGCTAAACATTATATACTCGAACGTTTTAATAATTGAGCATTCAGATTAGCTATAGCCATTGTTCCCCATAAAGACTGTTAGATTATAGCATATGATACCGCGTGGGTGGAATTACCTGATCAGGATTATTTCCGGACCTTTTTGGCCTTTGTAATGAAAGGGCCGGATCCCCGTTTCCTTTTTTTAAAGTATGCCAGCAATTTCTCCGCCTCATTAAACGGAAGGGTAACAAAAGAAAATTTATCGAGGATCTGGATAGCTCTTATCTTATCGCCTGAAATGCCGCATTTGTCCTTGATGAAGGCTTCCAGTTTTTTCCGTGTCAGCTTGTCCTGTTTGCCCTGGGTGACAAATAGCCGCGTCTTGCCCTTTGTGTCTACAACCGCATCCGCTATTTCAGTGTAGCTTTGTGCATTCAGTTCATCCTGAAAGGAATACTGCAGAAGGGCGGCCAGTATATCTTCGGGGTTATGAGTTTCAAGAAGTTCGCTCGACAGGGTCATGTATTCACCGCGGGGCTGCGACTCCACAATGTATTTAAGGTCGTTCCTGATCCTGCGTTTTTTCATTTTAATGACATCTTTAACCTTTGGCAGTTTTGCCTTGCGGATATCTGTCTTTGCCTTTGTGCGGATAAACTGGAGTTTTCTGTACTCGGCAGGGGTTATAAACGTTATTGCATTTCCCTCCTTACCTGCACGTCCGGTGCGGCCTATTCTGTGAACGTATGATTCCGGGTCCTGCGGCAGTGAATAATTGATAACATGAGTAAGGTTCTGTACATCTATCCCCCTTGCCGCTACATCTGTTGCAACAAGGACATTGCGCAGATGTTTCTTGAACTTGTTCAATATTTTTTCTCTATGGCTTTGTGACATATCTCCGTGCAGGGCATCCGCGTCATAGCCGCGTTCAATTAAATGGTTCGAAATTGTATCAACATCAATTTTGGTCCTGCAAAAGACCAGCCCGTAAAATTCTTCTTCAATATCGATTATTCTGCAGAGTGCCTCGAATCTGTCGGCAGCAGACACCTCGAAATAGATCTGGTCTGTCTGGCTGACTGTAAGCTGTCCTTTAGTTACTTTCATCAGATCATATTCACCCATATACTTCCGGGCTATCTGGAGGATTTCACGCGGCATTGTAGCAGAGAACAGCATGGTCCGCTTCTCAGTACCGGTCTTTTCGATTATTTCCCTGACATCTTCAAGGAAGCCCATATTCAGCATCTCATCAGCCTCATCGAGTACAAGGAAAGATATATTGTTCAGATTTAATGTTCGGCGTCTCAGGTGATCAAGTATCCTGCCGGGTGTACCGACTACAACATCTATCCCTTTTCTGAGGCTTCTGAGCTGGAGTTCAATAGACTGGCCGCCGTAAATAGGGACGATGCTCAGTTTTTTCTTTCCCTTTAATGAATGGATCTCCTCGGCCACCTGAATTGCGAGTTCTCTGGTAGGCGTAAGAACAAGGGCCTGGACAGTCTTTGACTTTTCGGGCAGGATCTCAAGCATAGGAAGACCAAAGGCCGCGGTCTTGCCTGTACCGGTCTGGGCCTGCCCGACAATATCCTTCTCACCTTCAAGAATGGCTGGAATCGTCTTTACCTGGATCGGTGTAGGCTCTTCAAAGCCCTTTTGCTTCAGGATCTTCAGTGTGCTTTTGGACAGACCTAACTGTTCAAACGACTCCATTACTGCATCCGGTTTAGTCATTTCGGTTGGTAATCTCGATCAGATGAAATCCGAACTGTGTCTGAACAGGGCCGAGAACCTTTCCCACTTCTTCACTGAACACAACCTGATCAAACTCTTTGACCATCTGCCCCGGAGAAAATTCTCCAAGATCTCCGCCCTGTTTCCCGGATGGGCATTGGGAATGTTTTTCCGCCATTGCGGCAAAATCGGTTCCGCCTTCAATCTGCTGCCTGATATTTTCACATTCCTCCTGAGAACTGACCAGAATATGACGCGCTGTGGCTTTAGCCATGAGTGCCTCCTTCTAAATTTTTTTAAATTTAATATAAACCTAAGGTATCTGCACTACGTATAACTGTTAAATTCCAATAAACAGCTAAAGAGAATTATAAACTTCCTGAAAGTAAAAAGAAAGGCAGAGCCTCTGACTTCAGGAATGAAGCCTTTATTATTATCTCTCGATATGCTTTACTTGATTCTATTGGAGCTGTTTTTATTGCTGGACTTTCATTAAGAGAAGGTCGTGAAGCATTTCAGAAAGCTAAGGGCAATATGATTTGTACCTGCAGTCACAATAATTGCAATTAGTTCAGGCGTTATAACACTTATAAATTTCATGTCTAACAGGACAATGACATTTTACGGCTCTTTTAATTGTTTCTTCACTTATTTCAAACTTTGGCATGGTATCCCCAAACAAAATTCACGCATATATTATAAATCAACAATTATACACGATGATTTGTACATCTTTTTCTTGCCCAATTTATTTAGAATAGTCTATAATTTGCAAAGACAAATCTACTTGAGTAGAAATTCCTGAAAGTCAGGTAATAAATAATTATTTATTTTTTTGTACAATATGTGGATAATTAAGTCAGCGAAGTAAATTATAAAACCCTAAAGGAGGAACGCGATGAAACAAGTTTTAGCTATTTTTATTGTTATTGGTCTCTTGGCTTTTGCCGGAGAAGCTGCTTTTGCAATGGACTATGTTGGCTCTGATCAATGTTTTTCATGCCACACAGCACAATATAATGACTGGCAGGCATCCGGTCATCCATGGAAACTCAGAAAAGCTTCAAAAGCGCGCTACTCAAAACTTCCCCTGCCTCCCGGATATTCATGGGATGAAATTTCTTATGTGATAGGTGGTGCTAACAAAAAAGCACGGTTTATCGATCTGGAGGGCTATATCATTACATCAGCAAAAGATGGTTCAGAGGCCAAAACTCAATATAATATTAATGACGGATCATGGTCTTTTTATCATAAAGGAGAAAAAAAGCCTTATAAGTGCGGCCCATGCCACATGACAGCATATAATAAAAACGGCAACCAGGATGGACGCCCAGGAATGATCGGTACCTGGGCTGAGGATGGTATAGGTTGTGAGGAATGCCATGGCCCCGGCGATGACCATATCCAACAGCCATCGAAACAGAATATTAAAATTGATTCTTCATCTGAGTCCTGTGGAAAATGTCACCAGCGTGGCGGCATAAATCCAAAACCACCGGCAAAGGGCGGGTTTATCCGTCATCATGCGCCAATTAAAGAAGTATTGGCAGTGCACCTACACGTGATGTA
>CAYPIT010000046.1:0-13158 GCA_964410825.1 uncultured Nitrospiraceae bacterium | reverse complement strand
TTGCTTTTAATGGGAAAACTATAAATAGCTGGATAAACGTTGGGCCTAAACTGTAAACAAATGCTTTTGTAACAACTTGCTGGCTAAAGAAAGGGAGAAGGAAAAGTATTCCCCAAATTCCTCCCCATACAATTCTTGGGTAAAGCCATGATGGAGTTAAAGCTGGGGCAATACTGACACCCATCAATTTGGTAATGCCCATTAATCCGAAAAGCCAAACAATAATACTATTGGCAAGTCCCCCTACACAACCAGCTGAAAATAAAATCAATAAATTTAGGGTAAGTTTATTCATATACTATGCTCTTTTTTATCAGCCTAACATCGAGTGTCGATAGTATGAATTAACATTGTTATAGTGTCAAACTAAAAACAACATTTCATCATATTATCAATAAGTAATCCTGGGGTTTAAGTTGAGGATTGCCAGACTTATCTACAAGACTTGGACTGAAGTAACTTCATTGTTTTCAACTTATCGAGGTGCTGAGCTGGCATCATCGGCCCATTTCCCCTGTCCCTGAAGACTCCTTAGACACGCTGCTTTATAGCACACAGTCATTGACCGCTTTTTGGATCTCGGCAAACTGAAATCTGAAACCCTTTTCAAGAAGCCGTTCCGGAATCACTTCCTGTCCGCTTGAAAGCATCTGTGCCCCTTCACTGTACCGCATACGAAGAACAAATGTCGGAATCCGTAACAGAGCTGGTCTTCCGAGAGCTTTCCCGATCGCCTCGGTAAGCCCCTTATTGGTAGTCGGATTCGGCGCTGTAATATTATATATGCCACTATACGTATCATCCTCAATTGCTCTTTCATATGCCTGAGTCAGGTCATCCATATGTATCCATGAAAATGGCTGCGATCCATCACCGATCGTCCCGCCGAGACCTAATTTGAATGGCGTTATCATCTGCTGAAGAGCGCCGCCGCCTCTTCCAAGGACAATGCCAAAACGGAAGATGATAGTTCGTATTCCGATTTTTTCGGCCTCAAGCGCTTCCCGTTCCCAGTCCTGCGCCAGATGGCCGAGAAAACCTCTGTCTTTCCTGTATTTTTTTTCTGTGTGCGGTCCTCCTGAAGCATAATAACCGACTGCAGAAGCAGAGATTAATACTTTTGGTTTTCTGTCCATTTTTGAACATGCCCTTACAAGACTTTCTGTAATCTTAATCCGGCTCTCGTACATCATTTTTTTGTACTCCCCGGTCCAGCGTCCGATCACTGGTGCTCCGGCAAGGTTCACGATAATATCCACACCTTTCATTTTTTCTGAAAGTTGATCAACACCCGATTTGAAATCATTTCTTCCAAGCGGCACAATACTCCATTGATTCTTCTCAAAGGCACGGTTCAGGTTAGACCCGACAAAACCTGTTGAGCCGCTCATCGCAATTGTATGTTTAGAATTTTTATTTATCATGGTCTCTCCCTGACCACACATAAATATTTTTACATTTATAATACAAAATTTATCTAACCCATATTATTTACCTGCTTTGATTTAAGATATTCATGAATAATGCAGGTTCATCTGGATATTGTGCTTTAAATTGGAGCTTTTCTTAAGATTGTGGGGGGCAGTAAGTACTTAACGTATCGGGATTCTTATCTTTCTTATGTGAAGGGAGAAGCATAAAATCATCCCGGCATGCATCGGGCCTGATAGACTCCAGATCAAATACACCGACCTTCTTTTCAAGTTTCCTCGCAAGATGCGACATCGAAAAGGAAACAAGCCAGAATCCTATTCCCATGCTGAGATACGCAGCATACATTTTGTCAGGCTGCCTCTGACTGATAATGATGCCAGCCTGGGTCAACTCTATAACACCAATGATATAAGTAACCGAAGTATCCTTAAACAGGGAAACAAAGAAACTCACAAAAGAGGGCACCATTATTCTGAAAGCCTGAGGTAATATTACATGTCTCATAGATTGGTATCTTGACATCCCGGTTGATAACGCGGCTTCCAGTTGCCCTTTGGGAATCGCCATTACGCCAGCCCTCACAATCTCTGACTCATACGCTGACGCATACACACTGAGGGCTATAACAGCGCTCCAGAAAATAGTTATCCCACTGCCAAATATATAAGGCAGAAAGAAATAAAACCAGAAGATAATCATTATAAGCGGCGTTGATCTTATTAACTCGACATATGCAAAACATGGAAATTTTATATACATTCTGCATGACAGCCTGCTGTAACCAATAATTGCTCCGACAAAAAAACTCAAGACTATTGATAGAAAGGCCATTATAAGATTCAGGAAAAGACCACCCATATCGCCTCTGGGGAATGGTCCGAAAAGGTAAAAATTCCAGTTGGCAAATTGTTCAAGTAGCTGCATGATATTAACTATGCCTCTGAAGCGCTTATACCTGACACATTAATCTTTAATGCTTTTTCGAGTATGATGATAACTGCAATCATTGCACCTGCCAAGGCAATATAAAAGAGAGTTGCTATAGTGGTTGCTTCGATACCGCGAAATGTAAGAGATTCGATATTTTGCGTTGCCCACGTAAGTTCAGGCGCTGTGATCGCCATGCATAAAGATGTATTTTTAAAATTATGAACCATTCTTGTTCCAAGCGGAGGAAGTGCAGCCCTGTACATCTGGGGCAGTAAAACATGGAGATATTGCTGTACTCGGCCCAGTCCTGTAGAGATAGCCGCTTCTCTCTGACCATGAGGTATAGCAAGCCTGCCGCTGCGTAAAATGTCAGAAACGTACGAAGCATTGTCAACGGTCAGTCCAAGTATCCCCGCAACCACCGGATAATATGTATAAGTGTTCAATTTATTGCCAAGCCATGATGGGAGTAATTCCGGGAAAATAAAATAGAAAAATAATATCCAGAACAATCCGGGGATATTACGGAAAATCTCAACATAAAGTGTTCCCAGCATCCTGAATATCTTTATTCTGGAAATCCTCATTATCGAAATCGCCGTGCCAAGCAATAAAGAAGTTATGGTAGTGGAAACAAGCAGAATAAGGGTTACCTTGACTCCGGTAATCATCATCCCGAGATAGGGTTCACGGAAAGGGATGCTCCAATCAAATTCGTAATTTAATTCGAAAATATTAGCCCTCCGCCAATTCGTCGTCAAAAATAGGAACGTGGAATACGCTTCTCATGAACTCTTTTGTACGTTCATGCTGTGGATTTACAAATATATCAGGCGGGGTTCCTATTTCAAGGATTTCTCCATCATTCATAAATACTACTTTATCTGCCACTTTCTGTGCAAAGCCTATCTCATGAGTAACAACAACCATAGTCATGCCTTCTTTTGCGAGTGAAGTCATAACATCAAGCACCTCATTAATCAACTCGGGGTCCAATGCGGAAGTCGGCTCATCAAAAAGCATAATTTTAGGCTCCATAGCAAGACTCCTTGCTATAGCAACTCTCTGCTGCTCCCCGCCTGACAATTGTACAGGAAATGCATCACGCCTATGAGAAAGCCCGACTTTTTCGAGGAGTTTAAGCGCCCTTGCTTCTGCTTTCGATCTATCCAATCCCCTCACCTTGCGCGGAGCAAGAGTAATATTCTTAAGAGCAGTCTTATGAGGATAGAGGTTAAAATGCTGAAATACCATGCCTATCTCAGCCCTGAGGGCAGTCAGGTCAGTTTTAGGGTCAGAAAGATACTTACCATCTACGATTATCTCTCCATCGTCTATTGGTTCAAGTTTGTTTATTGTCCGGAGAAGTGTGCTTTTGCCAGCCCCGCTTGGTCCGCATATAACAACAACTTCGCCTTTTGTAATCCCTAAACTGACATTTTTTAATACATGGCTGGTGCCATACCACTTGTTAGAAGCGATAAACTTGATCAAATGTCTGTTCCTTCAATTATGAAACAAGGAGATATTTGCGTGTAGATGCAAATACTATTATTCCAAATAGTTAAAGCCTTTGTCAAATAAAGGAATAAGTAATACATATCAAATATACTACTTAGTCTCTGTGTCTAAATAATTGCTTAAATAATCTGTCATTCCCCGACTTGATCGGGGAATCCAGTGTTTTAAATTATTATGGTTCCACGTTTTCACAAGGACATGTCTGGATTGTCCAATCAAGCTTGCCCTCTGACTTGATCAGGGGGCCGGACAATGACAAAAACTGACTTTATACACAAACACTGTTTATATGTAATATTGTGTCCTATAGATTGATAAATTCAGACTTTTTGTTTTTGGTCTCAAATATTATAACTGTCGCATTCCCGCCGAATCCGTGCACTGTTCCCGGATTGAGAACCAGAGTATTGCCCTTCTTCACATCTTCACACTCATGTGTATGTCCATAAATCACTACATCATATTTACCGCATTCTACCAATGCATCCTTCAGTTGAGGTTCAGTGCCATGATAACAGGCAAATTTTATTCCATCGATCACACAATCATAAAATTCACCTTTAATTTCCCCGCCGGTTTCGCTAAAAGCATTGATCATTCTGAACTTGTCTCCGTCATTATTTCCAAAAATCGCTATAAATTCTATACCTTTCATAGCTCTGATCGAATTGGGATTGACAAAGTCCCCGAGATGGAGAACCAAATCAACTTCTCTTGTTTTAAATATCTGAATGCTCTTTTCTATATTTTCGATGTGATCGTGAGAATCTGACATTATCCCTATTTTCATGAAATGTCTCCTTTAGCCCATATTATGTACCTATCAAAGCAGGTATCTCAAAAAAACGTTTTGGGAGCGGCTCTTACTGATCTGGTTTCTGATACACTGAGTATATTAATACGTCATATAGATATGTTCCATATAAATGCATGTTGCCGTATTCAAACCGTTTTTTGAGATCCCTGCTTTGATTCAAGTTATTTATGGATAATGCAGGTTAGCTATCTCGGATTATTGCAATGTAAACCTGTAAATCAGGAATTCTTCCATATAAGTCTGTTCACGCGCCACTAAGTTACTATTCCATCCTGATAGACCTGATAATTTCAGAACTTTTTCAAGATTCGCAATAGAAGAATAGAGCATTTGAACATATCCATCCGGTAACAGGTAATCCCCTGCTTCCCTGAAAAATCTGCTGACTAATTCCTTATTTGAGTCAAAGAGGGCATGATCAAAATAAGTTTTTGGCTTCCCCTCCATATATGGCGGGGTAAACAGTATAACATCAAATCTTTGAGTTCCTTTTAACGGAGAAAAGAGATCCCCTTCAAGAACCGACACAACTTTATCCAGTCCGTTAGCCTTAACATTATCTTTGGCATACTTAACAGCCTCAGGATTAATGTCTATTGCGGTAACTTTTGATGCTGTCAAGCCAGCGGCTATCGCCTGAATACCCGATCCTGTCCCCATATCAAGAACATTATCACCGGGCTTTACATTAATATGTTTTGCCATAAATTTACTCGTGTAATAATGTTTCGGATTGAACACATTTTCTGAAATTAAGTATGACCTTCCATATACACATATTTTATGAGGGCCATATTTCTGAACCTTTTTTATGAGCCATACTGCTAAAGACTGTCTCAGGTTTAGAAACATCTTGATCCAGGTTAGAACTTGTAAACAACCATTCCCGTAAGAAGTTTAGGATAAAAGTACGTTGATTTAGGGGGCATTCTGTGCCCGGCAACGGCAACTTCCTTTACATCATGTATTTTTGTGGGGTTCAGGAAAAATACAGCCTCAAATGAGCCTTTTTTCGCCCGTTCCACAGCAATTCCGGCATCTATTTCATACTCATAATGCTCTACATTTAACAGCTTTTCGAATATTAATTTGTGAATAATAGATACATCCAGATTCTTCAGGCAATCAGGCATGTCTATGTCAATATCTGAGTCACTATACGACACTGTGTAATAGGTATTCTCGTTTGTAAGGAACATACCGAATGAATCAACAGCATTCCTCATGGTTTCTAACATCCGCTGTCTTGACTCTTCATTGGATATACCATCTGATGTTATTTTCTGAATGGTAAAGTATTTATTCAGTGTATCCTTTATTTTAATGTCCGAATCTACTTCGATTATTCGATGAGTAGGCAGAAGAGTCAACCCATCCTCTTCTATGTTGGACAGAAACATAAGCACATAGTTATATGATTCCTCACCGTTTTTAATCCCGCCTTCCGTGTCCATTTCTTTCTTAAGCTCAAGTGCTGTTTCATAGCGATGATGCCCATCAGCGATGAAAACATCTTTATCTGCCATTTCATTCTTGATAGCCTCGATCTCGTCAGCATTCTTTACCCGCCAGAGCCGGTGAATGAATCCGTCTTCGTTTTCCGCTTTGATAAAAGGATCTTCCTTTACAGTTTTCTCCAGAATGGATGACGCACTTTTTTCTGGACTGCTGTACAGGGCAAAAATAGGACTGACATTTGCTTTACAGTATCTGAGGATGTTCAATCTGTCAGATTTTGGTTTGGAATATGTCATCTCATGAAGATGAATTCTCCCGGATTCCAGCTCTTCAATTTTAACAGCGCCGAAAAATCCCCTTGTTTTTCTCTCGCTTCCGTTAATTGAATAGGTTATTTCATAACAGTAAAACAATGGCTCCTGGTCATTAATAAAAACGCCTTCATCGAGCCAGTCACCGAGAAACTTTGAAGCCCTTGTATAGCGGTTGTGGCTTTCATTGTCATCCGCACTATCCTTGCCGAAATCTATCCGGATTATATTGTGGGGACTTTTCATGTAAAGCTTATCTTTAAATTCAGGTGTGACTATGTCATAAGGAGGCGCCGTAGTCAAAGAAGGATCGACTTTCTGAGGATTATAAAGAATACCTTTAAATGGAATTACTACAGCCATAGATTATAACTCCTTGAGAAATGCGTGGTATCATAACATCGAACACAAGATAATATCAAATAGATTAAGATGCTACTTATAGATGTTGAAAATTAAACCAGACATGTTCAGTTGATTAATTTTACCTGTTGTTTCCGCCTGTTAACTAATTAAATGTTGCATTTCATGTATACTGAAACTAAAATAATTGCCATGGTTTTAGTTAATAAAATCTCAGATTATCTGAGACTTGTCAAGTTCTCACATTCTGTCTTTGCACTGCCTTTTGCATTTACAGCCGCGCTTATCGCAGCTGGAGGTATCCCATCTCTATATCAGATCTTCTGGATAACAGTTGCGATGGTAAGTGGTAGATCCGGTGCGATGGGAATGAACAGGATTATAGATAAAAATATTGACGCACTTAATCCCAGGACAAGAAACCGGGAACTGCCAAAGGGAGTGATAAAAACGTGGGAAGCATTGTCTTTTACAATTATCGCTTTTGTTTTTTTATTGCTTGCCGCCTATAAATTAAACCCTCTCTGCTTCAGGATTGCCCCACTGGTGCTGTTAGTTCTTATCACCTATTCATATACAAAAAGGTTCACATGTCTTTGTCATGTAATCCTCGGTATTGCGCTTTCACTGGCTCCACTTGGGGCATGGATAGCTGTTACAGGGTCCTTTGATTTTAAAATCCTGCCTCTCTGTTTTGCTGTTATGTTCTGGGTCGCAGGTTTTGACACGCTTTATGGTCTTCAGGATCTTGATTTTGATAAGTTAAACGGCCTTCATTCCCTCCCGAGTGCTTTCGGGATAAAGGCATCTTTATGGATCACAAGATCTTTTCATCTAATTACAATTGGACTCCTATTAAGTCTTATCCCGATTTTTAATTTATCTTTTTTCTACCTGTTAGGTGTATTAATCGCATCAGGACTTCTTTTGTATGAACATTCTCTTGTCAAAGCAAAAGATCTCAGCAGGTTAAACCTGGCTTTTTTTAATATGAACGGCTACATAAGCATAACAGTCTTTATCTTCACCTTTTTTAATTATCTGATGTATTGATTGATTAGTCAGTCTTATTTCGGTATAATTCAGAATAATTTGACTTCTTAGTGATAAATTAGTTTAATATTTTTCCCGTACCTTAACTTTAAATATAAAAAGGAGAAAAAAATGAAAAGGAAAAATCTGTCTTTTTTATTCTCAATATTAATTTCTATATTGCTCATACTCACGATTAGCGGTCACGTAACCGCTGCATCTAAACGTCTATTAGTCTCAAATGCAGGGAACAATACTTTATCGATTATTGATACTGCAAAAAATGAAGTTATTAATACAGTAAGAGTTGGCGTCTGGCCTGCCGGCATAGCTATCGACTCATCAACCAAGAGGGCATATGTCGTTAATTCCAACGAAGCTGACAGCACAGTTTCGGTTGTAGATCTTGCCAGTAATTCAACTATCGCATCGATAAAAGTCGACATAGGACCTATGGGCATTGTACTTGATTCTTCTGCAGGTGTTGGATATTCCGCCAATGCAGAACATATAGTACACGAAAAAAACATTAGCAAGACACTTTCTGTCATCGATCTTAAGACCAATAAAGTTAACAAGGCAATTGAGGTGGGGGTTGGACCATTTGATTTAAGGATTATTAATGAAAAAATCTTTGTAAGTAATTCAGGAGAATGGACCGTTGCTGTTGTTGACACAAAGAGCCACAAGGTCCTTGAAAAAATAAAGGTTGTTGATACACCACTTGGTGTTGCGGTTGACCGTGGCAAGAAAAAAGTCTATGTCGCTATTCACGGAAAAGGTATGGTATCTGTTATTGACGCCGATACCAATAAAGAGATCGGAACAATTAAAGTGGGGAAATCTGCCTGGTATATTGATATAGATCATGTGAAAAATATGGCATATGTAACAAGAAGAGAGGATAATGCGGTAGCTGTCATAGACACTAATAAAGATAAAGTAATTGCTGATATCAAGGTTGGCAAAGGCCCGATCGGCATAGCTGTCGATTCCGACAATAACAGAGCGTATGTTGCAAATCACGAAGACGTTTCGATCTCTGTCATAGATACTACAAAAAACAAGGTCGTTGGCACCATAAAACTGTCGCCAGCTACTGAAAGCGCTTATTCAGGATCACCCTGGGGTATAGCGTTGTACTAACTTCAGGTATCAACAGTCTTTTCAATCTTTTATCTGCAGGTAAAAGAAAGTTCCTGCGGAACAAAATACCAATGGACTGATCCATGGCGCCAGCCATGGTTGAAGAAGGCCGGTATTCCCGAAAGATATACTGACCGAATAAAGAAGCCAATATAATACACTTACGATAACCCCCAGGCCGGCAGCCCTGATACCTCCGCCCCACCTCGTATTTAATGCAAGTGCTAATCCAAAAAGAATCATGACAAAATTTATGGAAGGGTAAGCGAGTTTCTCGTAAAGCCTTACGGTATATTTAAGATTCTTAAAACCCGCCCTTTCAAGCCTTGAATAATAGCTATAAAGTTCCATAAAATTCATCTCTTTTGGTTTTTTAATATCTTCCCTGAATATTTTCGGTTCTTCTAAAGCGGTGGAAATCATGTTCTTGTATTTATTGGTTGTATTATTATCGAAATCAAATACCGTTACGTTTTTTAAATTCCATACTCCGTTAATCCATTCAGCCTCATCAGCCTCGGTCCTCTTCTCCAGTCCAAAAAATTCATTGAAATTAAATATGCTTGTATTTAATATCCTGTTTCTGTCCTCAACAAAACCCTTTATACGAATCAAACTGCCATCCAGACCTTTTATCCAGAGAGATTCTCTCCCCTGAATAATCCGGGGAGGCTGCTTAAGTATCTCAACCTTTCTTAGCAATGTCGCGCGCCTTGTTGCAACAGGCACAACAGTTTCACCCAGGAACAATGCCAGGAAACTGATAACAGTGCCCAGAATCAGAAAACATGAAAAAAGCTCTTTCGTGCTGCTTCCCGAAGCCTTGATAATAATTATTTCCTTCCATTTAGACGCTATTCCGATGGTAATGAGAATAGAAAACAGCGACGCGAACGGCAGAGCATATAGCATTACACGGGGTATCTGTAAAAGAAGGTATTTAGCTATCAATCCGGCTGCAGCTCTGTTGCTGTAAAATTCAGAAGCCTTATCAAAAAATTCAACGACAACCGCAATGGCCGAAAAGCTCAGAATAAGTATTGTGAAATATTTAAAGAACTCCTTAATAAAATAACGCTTCAGGACTTTCATGGCAAATACCTTTAAAACAGCTTGAGTGGTCTGTCTTTATATGCAAAATAAAAAAATATGCAGGCTATGATTCCAAAAATCATGTTCGGTGTCCAGACGCCCAGAAAGGAAGACAGCTTCCCTGATTCAGCGAGTCCTTCTCCCATAATCAGAAGAATGTAATACAAGATGAGAATCGCAAGACTGAAAGAAAATCCGCCGAGACGGCCTATTTTACCGATCTTACTCGATAATGCAGGGCCGAGAATTCCAAATATCAGACACGCAAAAGGCATAGCAAACCTTCTGTTTAATTCAATCGCCCAGGAGACCTTCCCTTTACGACCATTCCACAGATCAGCAGTTTTGATTTCTTCCGGTTTTACCTCCTTAATAGACTCTACTCCTGATGTTAGTATGAAATCATATTCAGAAAAAGAAATTTCGGATGAACTCCCTTCTTTAAATGAATGAATCAGGCCATTTTTCATACTGAGATTTATTAAACCCTCTGAAGGGTTCGAACTTACTTTGCCCTTTTCCGCAACAATTACAAGAGGGGAATCTACAGTACTATCTGTTTTCGTGTAAATAAAAATACCCCTGAATTCATCACGAGCAACAGTATCCTTGATAAAAATCACTGTTCCTTTAAAAACATCAGAAAATGCCCCTGCTTCAAGTGTCATGGACGCTTTTTTTACTATTGTTTCATGCAAAGTATGCTTAAAAGAATACATGCTGCGCGGTAACATATAAAGGCTTATAACAAGAAGAAAAGAAAAACATATAAAAGAAAGCATGACTGCGGCTTTAGAAATTCCCAAGAAGCTAAAGCCGCTTGCCTTCAGGACGACCGTCTCACTATCTGTGGCCATTCTTCCATAAGTGAGGAAACAAGTGATAAGGATCGCCATAGGGATAGAAAGAAGCAGAATTGAAGGCTGTAAGTACAGGAATATTTTGACAATGTCGTCAAGATCCGCACCTTTACCCATAAAAAGCCTGGTTAGCCTCACAAACTTCTCCATGAATAATATCACTGACAGAGAAAAAATGATTACAGCCAGGTTTTTTAAAAGTTCTTTAAATATTGTCCTGTCAATTAACATACTAATGATTATTAATCAATGCATATTCCTTCTCCATATCCTGCCTTATTATAGAATAGGTAAGTATTTTTCTATTTCGTACGGATGAACTTTTGTCATGTACTCATTCCATTCTATTTTCTTATTCATGATGAAATTGTTGAATATATGATCCCCGATTGCCTTTCTAACAACGTCACTCTGTTCAACTTTTTCGATCGCCTGTATAAGATTCCCCGGTAAAGACCCTATACCGAGCTCTTCTTTCTCTTCATCACTCAGATCAAAAATATCTTTTTCAACAGGCTCAGGAAGCTCGTATCCCTTCTCGATGCCTTCAAGTCCTGCAGCCAGCATTACCGAAAAAGCAAGATAAGGATTACATGCAGGGTCAGGAGAGCGCAGCTCGATTCTTGTGGCCTTTTCTTTACCAGGCTTGTATAATGGCACCCGCACGAGTGCTGACCGGTTTCTTCTGGCCCATGCTATATAAACCGGGGCTTCATAGCCGGGAACAAGTCTCTTATATGAATTGACCCACTGGTTTGCAAAGGCAGTAATTTCAGGGGCATGCTTTAAAATTCCGGCTATATATTTTTTTGCTATATCAGAAAGATAATACTTATCATTGGCATCATAAAAGACGTTAGTATTACCTTTGAAAAGCGATTGATGTGTATGCATGCCATTGCCGTTCTGCCCGAAGATAGGTTTTGGCATAAATGAGGCATAGCAGCCGTATTTTGTCGCAACTTCCTTAACCACAACCCTGTAAGTCATAACATTGTCAGCCATTTGCAGAGCCTCTGAATAGAGCAGATCAATCTCATGCTGTGAAGGTGCGACTTCGTGATGGGAATACTCGACTTTTATTCCCATATCTTCGAGAGTTAGGACAGTTTCTCTTCTCAGGTCGCTGGCAGCGTCCAGAGTCGTCAAGTCAAAATATCCTCCCTCGTCCAGCACTTTCGTCCCGTTTGAATCTTCAAAATAAAAAAACTCGAGTTCAGGTCCCAGATAAAACGTGTAGCCATGTTCCTTTAATCTTTCGAGATTTCTCTTTAATGCATATCTCGGGTCTCCCTCATATGGAGTCCCGTCAGGATTCAGGATATCGCAAAACATTCTTCCCACTGCCTTTTCCTTTGGCCGCCATGGTATGAGTTGAAACGAAGACGGATCAGGTTTTGCGATCATATCGCTTTCATCAATCCTTGCATATCCTTTTATAGATGATCCGTCAAATCCCATTCCTTCATCAAACGCTGTGTCAAGTTCTTCGCTCGTTATAGCAAAGCTCTTCATCTGCCCCAGTATGTCCGTAAACCATAATCTGATGAATTTGACATTATATTCCTTCACCATATCCATCACATCTTTTTTTGTCTTGGCTGATTTTTTAGTCATTTTGACCTCCTGATTTTAATTTTTTATTTTTTCAACTCTTGATTATTCAATCGCAACCCGCCCAAAACCTCCTCTCGAATGCAGATGCATTATACAATACAAATATCTCAACATGTCAAAAGTATTACTTACCTGTAACAGTTACAACCCAGGGATGACAGATACGAAAATCCTAATTCAATATTATCGCTACAGTTAAGTGAAAAACTTTTCAAAAAAAGCCGCAGCTCTCCTGCTGTAGTCAGGATATATTTTGTCTGTCTGTTTAAGCATTTCTCCCACATTAATATCACTCTTATTGCTGAACCACTCTTCGATCATATCAGGCTTAACCTCTATATGAAACTGCAGGGCATACACATTATTTTTGTACCGGAAGGCCTGATTCTTATAATCATCTGATGAAGAAATCCTTACAGCCTTATCCGGCAGGTCAAATGTATCGCCATGCCATTGAAAGACCTCTGCCTGATGACTGCTTTCAACAGCTATATTTGAAATAACCGGATCCTTTATTCCTTCCTCAGTAATCTCAACTTTGTCCCAACCTAATTCCTCTACCTTTCCTTTATAAACC
>CAYPIT010000045.1:0-13201 GCA_964410825.1 uncultured Nitrospiraceae bacterium | reverse complement strand
GAGGGAAGTTTTTTTTTCTACTGTAGTCTGCCTGCAAAGCGATATTTTCCGCTGAGTTAGGTTCTAAAATCCAGTTCCTTGTGAGTTCGAGCCAATGATTGCCTTTGCGCTCAAAATCAGACAATTTCTCCTCAATGTCTTTTTTCTGTTTCATCAAGGAGTTTTTCTTTTCCTGAAATTCTTTAAGTTCAAGAGTTCCATCCAGATAGACATCTGTGAGGCGGTCTATTCTTGTTTTGACTTTGTTTAATTCTGCTTTGAGATTTTGAGCGACAAGGTCTGATGAGTGGCAGGCTTCCTTTTCCCATGTATCTACTTTATTTAAGAATCTATCCCGCCATGTATCAGACAAAGAAACTTTTTGAATGTTATATTTCACCTGATTGGCAAATGCATCGTCTCGCAAAAAGCCCTGTTTGCATTTTTGAGCTTTGCTCCTTTTTGTGCATCGGTAATAGACAAACTCAAGCCCACTTTTCTTTATGTGTCGTTCTGCTGTAATGGAATAACCGCACTCGCCGCACTGAGCAAAATTCAAAAAGAGAAATGGATTTTTATCTGGCTGCTTTTTGCGGGGCTTGCCATTGTCTTTTAAGACATGTTGTATCTGGTCAAAAAGTTTCTTTGAAATCATTGGCTTGTGTGCTCCCTGATGTAGTTCGCCGCTATATAAAAACATTCCATAGTAAAAGGGATTTCCAAGTATCCATTGTATTGAAGAAAGATGTAAAGGTTTTCCATCCTTGCTTGTTAAGCCAAGAGAAAACATTTTATCCCGGATTTTCGACAACGTATAATTGCCCGCTGCAAAAGCTTCCAAACATTGTTTTACTTTCTTGAAAGTTTTTGGGTCAGGCTCAACTGTTCTCAATCTCGGTTCGTTGAGATATCCTAAAGGTGCTTTTGCCGGCAGTTCTCCACGCCTTAATTTTTGCCTTATTCCCCTTAAAATATTTTCTCTTAAATTGTCTGTATAGTATTTTGCCTGCCCAAAGGCAACAGAGAGCATAAATTTTCCCTGTGGCGTTGCCTCAAACCAGAATGTCGGGAATTTAAGAGATTTAATCTTACTTGTATCAACAAGATAAATAATCTTTCCGCCGTCCACGCTGTTGCGAGCAAGCCTGTCAGGATTCCACGCCAAGATACCCTGCGCATTGCCCTGTTCAATTTCAGCTAACATCTGATTGAAGACAGGGCGTCCCGGTTCTTTAGCAGTCTGGCTTTCTGTAAATTCCTCTATTACAAAAAGCCTTTCTCGTTTAGCATACTCTCTCAATTCCGTAAGCTGTGCTTCAATGGAGAGAACCTGCCGCTCTTCATCCTCTGTTGATTTTCTACAATAGATGAAATATTTAGACATGATGACCTCTCAGTTTTAGAACAAATCCTTCTGAGGACTTGCCTGCTTAACAAGGGCAATAATTTTATTAATCAGCTTTTTAGCTGCTTCTAAAGAAGATTTGGCTTCTTGAGAAGTTATGTGATTTTTAGACTCATAGATAAAATCATGTCGCTGTCTTCTCATTCTGTTAAATCTACCAATAAGACTTGAATACTCCTCCCCAAGCGTTAATTTGGTGAATTCAACTATTGTTTTATGTGATTGTTTTGCTGTCGGTAAAAAACCTTTTGAATACATAAGTGCCCTGCCAGCTCTAATCATTGAATGATAGGCAATGGCGTATGACCATGTCCGGTCAATTTTAAGATTGGCCTCTGCGGTTTTTATATCTTTCAAAGACCTTTCCAATTGATGCGCTATCTGTTTGAAATCCGGCCTTTGTCTTCTTATGAGTTTATCTCTTAGAAATTTTTCGTAACTCATTTTTATCTCCTATGAGCATAATTGTTCTGTCTCTTAAAATTTCCAGAATAAAAGGCTCTTTACCATCAATCTCTTTCTTGAGTTTTTTTAACGTGTAAATTTTGTAATTTATTTCTCGCTGGAATTTTTCTTCTAATTTATCCAGTTCTTTGATTAATTTATCTTCATTTGGATTTCCTACAATTGCAAGGTCAATGTCTGAGAAATAATCCTCTTTTGCTTTAGCATAAGATCCATAAATGAAAGCAAATTTTATACTGCCGACTTCCTCTAATACGTCTCTTATGCTTCCCTGAACACCAACCGTCTTAAACACTATACTCTTTAACTCTTTATAAATAGGGTATTTTTTATTAGCTTTAAAAAAGCGGGCATTAGCCTTATATTCACTTGTCAAAATACCCTCTGAGACCATATTATTGAGAGTGCGTTGAAATGTACCGGGTTTCTTACCTAAAATCCTGCCGATCTCCTGCATGTAAAACGAACGTTCAGGATTTGTAAGAAATAGTTTTAATAATTCTGCTCTGGTTTTTCTTAGCGGCTTCATCTTAGGTGCCTTTTGTATTTATATCTTTTATGCATATAATTGTATGCATTTAGCATAATTTTGTCAAGGATTATCATCTAAAGGGGGAAAGCTGGCCCAGAGCGAAAGGAGCGGAAGACAGCCGAAAGGCTGGCTGTAGGCTGAGCACTGAGATCGCTTTGGGTGGAGGGGAAAGAGCGGCTTACCCGCCATATGGCGGGGCGGACGAGACCGAACAAAAAACACCTTCCTTATACGCCGCCGAAATTTGAAAATATACTTCGATTAACTCAGTATTTTATAAATAATTTTTGCGAGGTTGAGGACGCCGCCCTGAGCGAAGCCCTGAACCATACTTGCCCCGTGTAGAATTGTAAGGGGCGGGACAGGGCAGAGCGAAGGGCGAGCCGCCTCGTGGGGATGATTTTAGTCAGTCTATATGGTAAAATTCCTTTAAATAGGTTCTAACTTTATACAGTAAGGACCACCAATATTTTTATCCAGGGGACATTTTCTTTGTAATTCTATAACGCCTTCATAATTTATTCACTGTTTCTTCATCTTGCCTTCAAACTTCTAAATTAATCTACAGTCAGGAATAAAAATAAAAGGAGGTGATTACATGAAAAGAGTTGTTATAAGTTTAACGATCGTTACTTTACTGTCGATCGCATCGGTTTCATATGCGGATAAGTATTATTGGGAGGAAAGATACAGCAGAAATGCAGGTTATAATGCGCCTGTGATTATTAAAATATTTTTGGGTCATGGCAGGCATGCGCCGATATGGTCAGGAAGTTATGTCCAGAGGCACTTCCCCGAGTACAGGTATATCAGGCATAAACCTCATAAAAAGAGGTACGGATATAGAAAATTTAAATGGAAAAGGTTTGATGCACCATATAGAGAATTCCGTAGACACAGATTTGACTGGTGAGAAGAATATGATAAACTATTTTGATGAAAATTCTTATTATCAAGCCAAGTTCGCTGGGTGATGTCATACATGCCCTTCCTTTTTTAAAGGCAGTAAAGGACAGTTTCCCTGATTCACAGGTCGATTGGGTAATCAGCAGAAGTTTGAGAGGAATTCTCGAAAGTAATCCTCTGATAGATGAACTTGTTGTGGTGAATAAAGATTCATGGAAACGCATCAGGAACCTGCCTAAAACTGTA
Source organism: uncultured Nitrospiraceae bacterium (assembly GCA_964410825.1). Taxonomy (GTDB): domain Bacteria; phylum Nitrospirota; class Thermodesulfovibrionia; order UBA6902; family UBA6902; genus CAZVHL01. Next base: position 9,668 of record CAYPIT010000045.1, on the reverse strand, counting down.
TCTGAGCTGTCATCCCTGAACAGGACATTAAAATCAAAAAAATATGACATTGTAGTGGATTTACAGGGACTTCTCAGAAGCGGCCTTATAGCGCTCTCTACGCCTTCAACCTTAAAGGTCGGATTTGCGGATGCAAGGGAAGGAAGCAGTCTCCTGTATGACAAAAGAGTTTCAGTAAATGGAACTTCCCATGCAGTTGACAAATGTCTGGGAGTAGCTAAGGCCATTGGTGCAAGGACCGATAACCCTCGTTTTCCTGTTCATATTTCAGATAAAGCTAAAACTAAAATCAGTGAACTTCTCGGTGACATAAAGGAATATATTGTTATATTCCCTTCTTCGAGATGGGTCACAAAGAGATGGCCCGCTGAAAATTTCGCCAATCTCATTTCAAAAACTCCATTTCAGTGTGTAGTATCCGGAAGCAGGGATGACAGACAAATTGTGCGTACAATTGTAGATTCACTATACAGCAAATCCGCCGGCCCTTCCAAATCATCCAAAACTTTAAATATATGCGGCAAGACTGATTTGTCAGAGCTGGTTGCCTTAATAGCAGCGGCAAAGACGGTTGTGACCAATGACTCGGGACCTATGCATATAGCGGCAGCTCTTAATAAACCTACAGTTGCCCTGTTCGGCCCGACCGATCCCGCTAAGACAGGGCCTTATGGATGGCAGAAAAATAAAAACCTGGAAGTGATCAGGGCCAATGTACCATGCAGCCCCTGTCGAAAAAAGAAGAACTGCAACGAGTTCATATGTATGGATCAAATAAGCATAAGTCAGGTTTTAAAATCATTAAAGAAGTTCATGAACCAACTTTGAAGCATGATTGCTGTATGAGAAAAAGTAAAGCTATATTATTGATATTCCTTGTAGCAGCTGTTTTTATCTTCCCAAAATCCTCATCAGGCGAGACTGTTCATAAAAAATTTGTCTATCATATTTTCTGGTCAGGTATCAGAGCCGGCGATGCTGTACTTGAATTTGAAATCAATCCGGATGAGACAAGCATAAAAACTCACGCAAAGTCAGCTTTTTTGATTTCTCTTTTTTATAAAGTCGATGACAGGGCACACAGCGTTCTCTATCCGGACGGATATCCCAAAAAATTCAGTTTAAAAGTCAGACAGGGGTTTCATAAAAGAGATAAGGTTACGTATTTTGAAAGAAAGACGAAAGACAAACCGCAGAAAGTCATATACCATAATATAAGGGATGATGAAAGTGTTGAGTTCTATTTTGACGAACCTGCATATGACCCCTTATCAGCTTTCTATGCGATGACCAGGTGGAATTTTGATATAGGAAAACCTGTATATATTGATATTTTTGATAATAAAAAATTCTGGCGGACAGAAGTTCAGGTTTTAAGAAAGGAAAAAGTCCGTGTGCCGGCTGGTGAATTTAATACAATTGTTATTAAACCCCTGCTGAAATCAGAGGGTATTTTTTTAAAGGCAGGAAACATATATATTTGGGCCACTGATGATGACAGGAAACTCCCTGTAAAATTGAAGAGCAAGGCATCAATAGGATACTTTACTGCCCTGTTGGTAGAGGGTGATTACTGAAGACAAAATTATTGCTGTTTTTTGCATATAAAATAATATATCGTGTATTATAAAGATATTGCCAAGTTTCCAATTTTATTCATAAATCCGATTTAATATCAACTATTTTATCCCAATAAATATATGGAGGAAAGATGAACATAACTGTTATTGGAAGTGGTTACGTTGGGCTGATCACCGGAGCTTGTTTTGCTGAATATGGGCTGAATGTAACATGTGTTGATAACGATGAAAAAAAGATAAAGCAGATGAAGAAGGGGGTTGTCCCTTTTTACGAGCCGGGGCTTGAAGAGATAATGCAGAACAATATAAAGGCCGGTCGTCTTCATTTTAAATCTGACATGGCTGAAGCTGTAGACTCTTCGCTTGTAGTATTTATAGCTGTTGGCACACCCCCTTGCGGAGATGGCTCCGCGGATATGAAATATGTTGAAGGCGTTGCGAGAGAAATTGCGAAGCATATCAAGAGCTATAAAGTAATTGTGACCAAAAGCACAGTACCTGTTGGTACCGGTGATAAGATCAGGGGAATTATATCAAGGCACCTCAAAGAGAATGTTGATTTTGACGTTGTCTCAAATCCGGAATTTTTGAGGGAAGGAGCTGCCATAGAGGATTTTATGAGGCCCAATAGGGTTGTTATCGGGGCTTCAAGTGACTATGCGGTTGCAATCATGAAGGACCTTTACAGGCCACTTTATCTCATTGAGACCCCGGTTGTTATTACTGATGTAAAAACTGCGGAGCTGATTAAATATGCTTCTAATGCCTTTCTTGCTACGAAGATATCATTTATAAATGAAATTGCGAATCTATGTGAAGGCGTAGGAGCTGATGTGCAGGTTGTCGCAAAGGCGATGGGTCTTGACCGCAGGATCGGGTCTAAATTTCTTCATGCCGGACCGGGATACGGAGGCTCTTGCTTTCCGAAAGATACACTTGCGCTATTGCAGATAGGAAACAATAACAGTGTCAAACTTGGAGTCATTGAAGCAGCAGTAAAAGCAAATAATTTTCAGAAAGAAAAGGCGGTCAAAGGGATTATCAAAGCTTTGGGCAGAGTAAAAGGGAAAACTGTCTGCATTCTGGGTCTTTCCTTCAAACCAAACACGAATGATTTGAGAGACTCACCTTCCATTTATATAATTAATAAATTATTAAAGGCCGGGGCAAAAGTAAGGGCATTTGACCCTGTTGCTGTATCAGATGCAAGAGAGATTCTGTCCGGTGTGACGTACAGCAAGGATGCATATGATGCGGCTAAAGGCTCCAGTGCTGTTATCATAGTCACAGAATGGAACCAGTTCAGAAATCTGGACTTCAATAAAATGAAAAATTTGGTAAAAGACCAATATTTCTTTGACCTTCGTAATATATATGATCCTAAAAAACTGACTGAAATGGGTTTTAAATATTATTCTGTCGGACGGATCTCAGCTTGACATTTTCTTGACTTTAGAGAGGTCAATACACTAAATTATCCCTTATGCGAAAACCATTTATAGCTGCAAACTGGAAAATGAACATGACTATTGAAGAGGCCGAGGAATTTATAGGGTCTTTTATCCCAATGGTTAAAGATATTAAAGATGTTGATATATTACTTGCCGTACCGTATACCTCATTAAGCAGAGCGTCCGGGCTCCTCAAAGATTCAAATATTAAACTTGGAGCGCAAAATATATTTTATGAAGAAAAGGGGGCCTATACCGGCGAGATATCTGCCGGGATGCTCCTGTCAGCCGAATGCTCATCTGTAATAATTGGGCATTCCGAAAGAAGGCAGTATTTCAAAGAGACCGATGAAATTGTAAACAGGAAAATACAGACTGCGAGAAAAAACGGACTTGAAGTGATATTGTGCGTTGGTGAATCTTTAGTCGAAAGAGAAGAATTCAGAACATTTGAGGTATTAGACAGACAGCTTACGGGTTCTCTTAAGGATCTTTCTCTTGATGATATAACAGTAGCATATGAGCCTATTTGGGCCATAGGAACCGGGAATACTGCAACTCCTGACCAGGCTAATGAATCTCACACATTTATCAGGGACTGGTTAAGCAAAAACAAGGAAGGTGCTGATGCTGTCAGAATACAGTATGGAGGAAGTGTCACTCCTGATAATGTAGATTCGTTGATGTCACAGCCTGAGGTTGACGGTGCACTGGTTGGAGGCGCAAGTCTTAAACCGGACAGTTTTGCTAAAATAGTTGCAGGAGCTGAAAAAAAGTAATCTATACAGAAGGGAATTTAATTTTAAATGTATACAGCGATCACAGTTATTCATTTAGTTGCTTGTCTGTTTCTCATTTTTATCATATTGATTCAGAGTAGCAAAGGAGCTGAAATGGGTGCAGCATTTGGCGGTTCAAGCCAGACGCTTTTTGGAAGCAGGGGTGCTGCAACTTTTCTCAGCAAACTTACGACTGGTGCGGCTATTCTTTTCATGATCACATCCCTTTCTCTCGCTATCCTGGCTGTCAAAAGGGGTTCGATCATGACTTCTGTTCCTGTTCAACAGGCTACGGATAAGCCTTTTGCTACTTCAGCAGAACCGGTTCAGGGCCAGCCAGCTGCACCGTTGACTGACACGGTACAGGAAAAGTCCGTTCCTGCGCCTGAAAAAGGAAAGGCAGATTAAAACTGAGGTGATTTCAGCAGTGTTACAATAGCTGAATTCTCGGTGCTGCTGACCGCGGTGGTGCCGTCAGTTGTTCCTCCTATATTCCCTGCCAGACTTGCTACACTGGTGGCGAAACTGTTTTCAAGAGTTTCGTGAGCGCTCATATCGCTTCCGGCAGATGTCTGGGCTGCCCAGCGGACAAATTCAAAAATCTCGATATCCTCCTGTATTCCAAATATAGAGGCATAGCTTGCAGGAACTCCTTCTGCTACAAAATCGGTTCGTGCTGCAGTCCATGTTCCGCCTGCTCCTTCGCAGGAATTCTTGTCAAAATAACTGTTATTTGAGCAGCTTCCAAGCCACACAATATTGCTTGGCATAGCGGTATTGTCACGGGTATAAGTTAACGATCCCCCGTTAGTTATATTTGTTGACACCCAGTCAACAATGATGACCATTGTTAGCGGCCAGTTTACTGTTGTACCATCTGATTTATAAAACTGAAATTCACTCACTTGCAGGTTACTGGCAGTTCCAAGGGCAGTATCAATATTACTGATCATCGTGGTAATACGTGTGTTTGAGGCTGCAGTGTCTGTCATGAACTGGTTAAATGCGGTTTGCATGGCAGTGTCAAAAGCAGTTTGCGTAGTCTGTATAGCAGTGTCTGTTTCATTACCGTCAAATACCTGTTCAAATGTTTTAAAAGCTGCTACCATGGCAGTTAGCAGTGTGCTAGCTGCAGTCTGATAATTTGTCACATCAGATCCTGAAGCTCCTAAGGTTGTCAATGCCTGTGAATATTTCTCTATGTCTCGGTCTGCCTTAACTTTTTGAATACCGCCACCTATGCTCGAATCGATCATTTGAGCTGTAGCAGCCGACAGATCACCATCGGTGACTCCCTGCTGCATTGCAGGAACAACTATTGCTCCCATAGCATTAAATGCTTCCAGAACTCGATCCTGAGAAAATCCTGCGCTTGTAGCAGCCTGAATCAGTACCTGCAATAATGTTGATGCTGCTTCACCTCGGGCATCAAGCTTTGCAGAATTACTGGACGCATCTACGGAATCCTTTATCAATTTAGAGTAACCGCTTGAGATGTTTGCAAGTCTTGAAACAATACCTGATCTATAGTCAGCTATCTGCGTACTGTTTACACCATTGTTCGTAAGATAATCAACAAATCCGTTGGTGCCGCTGATTCCCTGATTGGCAAGACTTGCCATAAAGGTCAACTCTGAAGAAGTCGCAGATGTTGAGCGAACTATTGCAAGTCCAAACACCGCAAGAATCGGATCATCTGTTCCTGCAGATGCTGTTGCCGCCAGTAAGGCATCAGTTTGTGAATTTGTAAGTCCCGACACACCAACCGGTAATGCTTCACCCGAATTCGGGCATGGCGCTACAGAGCGCCGGACGGTTGATCCGCTGCTGTTATTAACCGTAAGCACAAGAAAATTGCATGAGCTGTTATTCGGGATACTGCTAAATGTGAAAGATATTTTACCGCCTGAATCAGCAGTTGCCGTAGCGGTTGAACTCACACTATTTAGCGCACCATTAGATGCCATTGTCTGAATTGTTATCGTGTAAGTTGCTCCTGAAGTGAGCGCTCCTGCATAGGAACTGCACAAAAACAAAACTGTAAGAACGATGAGACTTGTAAATGTTTTATTTCCCTTTGTCCAAAATTTCATTTCAGATCCTCCATTTTATATTGCCTGATCAGATTTTTATTCCGCGCTGCCGCTGATACTGGCAGATCCTCCGCCGCTGCCACCACTGCCGCCGCAGCCGGTAAACAGAGTCATAGCCATAAGTATCAGAATTGAGCAAATCAGTGAAATAATTTTACGTTTCATTGTGTAACTCCTTTTATAAGTATTCGATGATTGATCAAAATTCATAACAGTATTATCGGAATTCCGAATAGCCCACTTAAGTTATATATAGGGGAGGTCGTGTTGAACCTGTTTAAAGGGCGAGTTATGAGAAATAAAAAAAATGGATTCCCCGACCGGGTCGGGGAATGACACTGTGAAAGTCATTTCCTGATCGAGAAAAAAGGGCCTAAAATTGTTTCGCCTCTGCACAATGGACATTTGCCAGGTCGTTTCAGTTTTGCTCTTTTTGTAAAAGTGAATCCGCATTTTCTGCATTCTGCAGGTGAAACAATGAATGTTAAGCTGCTTGTATCTATTGTTTTCTGAATATGGGATAAGTGATTATAAATCTCTTTCTCAGAGGCTCTGACAGTTGCGGATATTTCTCTTACGGAAAGCGTTTTCCCTTTGATAGCAGAAGTTATTTTTTGCCTTAGAGTTTCCTTCATGTCCGGGGGAATATATAATTTTGCTGTATTAAACTTTTTTCTCATAAAACTTTAAGGCCCTTTGTCTGATTATTTTAGAAAATCGACATGTTATGCATTCTGTTACTTTTTGTAACGAATATATTTTATAATACAGATAATTGTTATTATATTAGGGTATATTCAATTATTTCAGATAGTTTGGCAGGTAGCAGCATTCAATTTGCAATCAATTAGAATTTCTAAATCAGTTTATAGCAACATATTTTATCCATTTTGAAATTTTGTTTAAAGGAGGTTTGAAGTATGTCAGAAAATGAGTCAATTAAGGTATTAATGTCGGAGCAGAGGACTTTTTCCCCGTCCAGGGAGTTGAGCGAGAAGGCTCACATCGGAAGTATGGCGGAGTATGAGGCGATGTATAAAAAATCAGTGGAAGATCCAGAGGGGTTCTGGGGAGAAATTGCTGAAAAAAATATTACATGGTCCAAAAAATGGGACAAGGTGCTCGAATATGATTTTGACAAGCCGGAGATAAATTGGTTTATAGGAGGCAAACTGAATGCATCTGTTAACTGCCTTGATCGGCATCTTGAAGCAGGGAGGAAGGACAAGACAGCGATCTTATGGGAGGCTGATGACGGTTCAAGCAAGCTATATACATATCAGCAACTTCATTATGAGGTAAACAGATTTGCCAATGTTTTGAAGAAGAATGGTGTGGGCAAAGGTGACAGGATTTCGATCTATATGCCGATGATCCCTGAACTTGCGATAGCAATGCTTGCATGTGCCAGAATCGGTGCAATTCATAGCATAGTATTTGGAGGTTTCAGTGCCCAGGCGTTGAGAGACAGAATACAGGACTGTGAGGCAACGATGGTCATAACCTCTGACCAGAGTGTCAGGGGAGGCAAACATGTTCCCCTGAAAGCCAATGCTGACCTGGCCCTTGAAGAGTGCCCTACAGTTGAAAAGATGATAGTTGTCCGGCATGTCGGTGATATTGATATGAAGGAGGGCAGAGACCTCTGGTGGCATGAGGAGATGGCTGCAGAAGATATTAAGAACTTTTGCGAGCCAGAACAGATGGATTCAGAAGATCCCCTGTTCATTCTCTACACATCAGGTTCAACAGGCAAGCCCAAAGGTGTACTTCACACAACAGGCGGCTACATGGTTTACACTAACCTTACTTTTAAATATATATTTGATTACCATGAAGAAGATATCTGGTTTTGCACAGCTGACATTGGCTGGGTCACAGGCCACAGTTATATAGTTTACGGACCTCTTGCGGAAGGGGCAACGAGCGTTATGTTTGAGGGTGTTCCGACTTATCCTGATCCCGGCAGGTTCTGGGAAATCTGCGACAAGCACAAGATAAATCAGATATACACAGCGCCGACTGTGATCAGGGCGCTTATGAGGTCTGGCGAAGAGTGGCCAGCAAAATACGATCTTTCTTCTCTAAGATTGCTTGGTACTGTGGGCGAGCCGATCAATCCGGAGGCATGGATGTGGTACCACAAGAATGTAGGCAGGGGTAAACTTCCGATAGTTGACACATGGTGGCAGACCGAGACAGGCGGTATCCTTATCACACCGCTGCCCGGCGCAATGACTATCAAGCCCGGATCTGCAAACAGACCATTCTTCGGTGTTGTTCCCAAGGTTGTGAAGCAGGATGGTTCTCCTGCCGGTGTGAATGAAGGAGGATATTTGCTTATAGAAAAACCGTGGCCCGGGATGATAAGGGGCACTTACGGAGACCCTGAACAAAAACGTGTCAAAGAGGTATATTTCTCACAGTTCCCAGGCAGCTATATGTCAGGTGACGGAGCAAGGTTTGATGAAGACGGTGATTACTGGCTGATGGGCAGGATAGACGATGTCATAAATATCTCGGGCCACAGACTTGGCACAGCAGAAGTAGAATCAGCGCTTGTTAGTCATGACACAGTAGCAGAGGCAGCTGTTGTGGGATACCCTCATGACATCAAAGGTGAAGGCATCTATGTCTATGTCACGCTGAAAGAGGGCAAGTCGCCTTCGGATGACCTTAAAAAAATTCTTGTGGGACATATAAGAAAAGAAATAGGGCCGATCGCGACTCCTGACAAGTTGCAGTTTGCTCCCGGACTTCCCAAGACAAGAAGCGGAAAAATAATGAGAAGGATTCTGAGAAAGATTGCACAGGGTGCTGTCGATGAACTTGGTGATACTTCAACTCTTGCTGATCCTTCGGTTGTTGATAATCTTGTAAAAGAGAGACAGTAAGTATGCGGGGCGAGGAAACCTTGCCTACAGAAATGTTATTTTTCTGGTTGCTGATTTTATAACAAAAATACGTTCATTATTGCTTTTTGCGTCTGCAGGCACTACAAAAAAACCATGACGTTCTGGATCATAACTTAATGCATAACCTGTAATTATTTCACCGTCAATCAACTGCACTTCAACTTTTTTGCCGCCTCCTGTCACAATGTGCGTGTCATCATCTTTATGCTCCCTGTTTCCTTCAAAATCCTTGACAAAAAATGCTGCTTTCAGATCATCAATATTAATCTCTACGATTTTCAATTTTTCGATTTCGACCTTTATTTTCTTGCCGCTGATTTGCTCCAGATGGAAAAATGCTTTATGCATCGAAAAATTACCGGTTTTTCCTTTAATAATAGTGCCATCTTTAAATCGTGCTACTATCTTGTTTGTTGGCATAGATTATTCTCCACGTTTATATCTTGGGATCTGATACCTTTATAATAGCTAAGTGAAATATCGGTTACAAGAAGAAATATTATTTGCTCGAAAATCAAATATGGCGCTATATTGAGCATCTAACATTGTATATGTTATAAGACCGGGTTCTTTAATTTTAAAAAAGAGACCTGCGAAGTATATTTTTTACTGCTTTGATTCAAAATATTTATGAATAATGTAAATTAGAATGATAAATGAGGGATGAATTAATGCAGGGCATGCAAAATAAAAAAAACCATTATGTCAACTATTGACTAAACCCTTACCTCCGCCATCCAGGTTCCATGAGCACTGCAGTTGCTGATGACTGTAAGAAGCCCTGAGGTAATACCGTTAAGCTTAAATGTTGATTCAGGACTCATCTTCTGGCAATTTAAATTGACTCTGG
>CAYPIT010000044.1:0-13691 GCA_964410825.1 uncultured Nitrospiraceae bacterium | reverse complement strand
TGCCTACTGCTTACTTCTTTTCCCGCCTTCCCGCCTTTCCCGCCTTTCTCGCCTTTCCCGCCTTTCTCGCCTTTCCCGCCTTTCCCGCCTTTTATATCCTCACATCAGCCGGAGGGACAAATGCCCTCTGGACAAGTTCCTTGTCTATAATAAACAGGCCGCCCGGGTTATTTTCATTGAGCTTCAGGCTCTGAATTACTTCATCAACTGACGCTTCCTCTTCCACCTGTTCGTCAACAAACCATTGCAGAAAGCTGTTAGTTGCGTGGTCTTTGAGCTCCAGGGAGATATCTACCAGACTATTTATAAGAGCAGTGACATGCTGTTCATGCTTCTGAACATTTTCAAAAACCGCCATAGGAGAAGTCCAATCAGACGGAGGGGATTTGATCCCGGATAAAATAACCCTTCCCCCTCGTGCTATCAAAAAGTCATAAAATCTTTTGAAGTGTGTCAGCTCCTCCATCGACTGGACCCTCATCCAGCTCGAAAATCCCTTCAGATTCTGCGATTCAAAATATCCTGACATCGAGAGATAAAGATATGATGAGTACAGTTCCCAATTGATCTGCCCGTTAATTTTTTTCTGCATTTTTTCATTTATCATAACTGCCCTCCTGATTTAATTAACCTACTGATATATTATCATAACGCGGTCAGATGATTATTGAGCTAATTTTTCCCACGGATAATCAATTACTGCTTTTAATAGAGAAGCGCTCTGACCTAACTGTATATAGGCCTCTTCCTTTGTCATGTTTCTGTTTTCTTTTTTTAGAGTATATCCAAGTTCTCTTGCGCGGTTTGCGATTCTGGCTATCTCTTTTACAAGATCATCTTCAAAATGATCATGCCTGATATGAACCGGATACATACGCTGTTTCAGTTTATCAAGATTATCCAGAATCTCTTTTTCAACCGTACCATCGTTTATCTGGTGCCGGGATTTATTGAATCTATCATATGGTACATTGTGTAGAGGTTGAGACAGATCAGCGATGTAATGAGAAGCAAAGGCCAGGTGATATTCAGAATATTTCCTTCTCTTAACTCCACTGCTATACTGCCGCAATGAAGCAACTATGGCACCGTACAGATGCCCGTCTTTGTCACGCGCATTGTTGTAATTATCTGCCTGTTTAAAGATTAATTCGGGCGTTATTTCAATATTATCAGTATTGTCAAAAAAGTGATTGTAGGACTCGATCGAGCCTGCCTTTAATTTTGCTATATCAGCTCCGACCGCGTTATACCATTTGTAATAACCGGAGGACTTTGCAACAGCAAGATGCGTTTCATCATGCCAGCCAAATGTTGACTGTGCATATAACACACCAACAAAAAATAAAATAAAAGCTGTAAATTTCAGACAAAGGCTTTTCATATGGAACAATTACAATTTTACCATAAAGAACCTGTTACACACCTGCGAGGTGATAATTATCACACCTCGTAGGTGTGTATAATATGATAAATAATATCAGAATGAGCGAAAGGAAAAAAGGCAGCCAATTATTAATAGGTGTTATTTCGGACACTCACGGGTTTCTGCGTCCGGAGGCTGTAGATGCATTGCAGGGGTCTGATTATATTGTTCATGCCGGAGATATCGGCAGATCGATCGTTCTGGATGAACTCCGGTCTATTGCGCCTGTTGTGGCTGTCAGGGGAAACATGGATAGAGGGTGGTGGACAGATCAACTTCCTGTGGCCGATGTTTTAGAAGCCGATAAAATACTTTTATATGTAATTCATGACATCAGTAGAATTGATTTAGACCCTAAAACATCCAACATTAAAGTTGTGGTTAGCGGGCACACTCACAGCCCTTCTGTTGGCAATCATGATGGTGTGCTTTATCTAAATCCCGGCAGTGCCGGGCATAGCAGATTTAACCTTCCTGTGAGCATTGCCCTGATTAAGATAGCAGGGCAGTCGGTTAAGGCAGAATTGATTAAACTGAAAGTTTAGTCTGGGTACAATATGTCTTTAGATGCCTTTTAATGCCCTTAATTTCTCAATAATTCTCATTTCAGAATCTTTGACTCTGGATTACGTTGCAACCACTTTTCCCATGTAGTATCTTCTGAAGATATTTTGGGAAGAAGCCGGTTTAAATATTTTCCCTGAATACCTTTTAATCCTTTTCTATAGGGATACCATAACGTCTCTGTCTCTCTGTCGTAAAGAACAAAGGTGTTATCATATGTCCACCCGGATGGAAGAATGGTTAATATCTGATCATCTATCTGGCGGCTGTACACAGCAGCTAAGTCTGCCAGAGGTCAGTAACCGACCGCAATCGGTTTTGAGCCGAGTGTGCTGTTCGAAATCTCATGGCGGCTGAGCTTTGCAACAGAATATGCCTTTGCACCGGATTCTTCAGAAACACCTATTATTCTGAGGCTCTGGGGCACGTCTGATATGTTATCAGTCAGGAGTGAATCATCAAGAGGTACAAATGCATTTTTCCCCATGCCGTACTGAAATCTTTCGGGCTTAAATCCTATCGACGCAGCCTGTGTCACCTCCCATCTTTCACCGGTCCTGTCGGTAATATATATCTTACCGCCTTCCTTTGACACCTGGGAAAGGGCTGTTTCATCCACTTCAGAACAGCCTGATATAAAAGCGATTATGAGTACTATGAAAATATTCTTTAACATAAGCACCTCCTGTTTTGATTTTCTCAGTGAAGAAACTCTTGTTATAATAATTGTATTACAATATTTCCTAAAAGGATATAATAAGCGAAAAAGTTAATAAAATAGATAAGATACAGTAAAATAGCAATCAGGCTAAAGACAATATTTTTAAATGACGAAAAAAAGACATCATGAATAAGACAATTCTGTCAACTTTCATTATTCTGATTACCGCATCCTTTATTTTTGCGGAAGACAGGGCTTTCACAAATAATGACCTCAATAAATATAATGATAACTCTTCTGCAGATCACGGTAATATTGACGAACCGAATGATTCACAAAATAGTTTTATAGTGAAAGAAGACAAAGTTCAGGAGTTAAAACATTACGCTGTCCCTTACACGGGATCATCAAGAAGAATTATTATTCCGGTAACGTTTAACAACAGGGTCACAGCACCTATGCTTCTGGATACCGGTGCTCCCGGTATGCATATATCCTATAAGCTGGCTGAAAAACTCGGAATCATCGATAACAGGGAGAATGAATTGAGAGTGCTTATCGGCGGGATAGGAGGCACTACACCGGCAATTCTTACGATCATTGACAGAATAGATGTTGGTGAAGCCGGGGCTGATTTCATTCCTACCCTTATCTCTGAATCAATTTCACCCAATTTTGAAGGTCTTGTTGGAATGGATTTTATGACAAAGTATTCTGTGCGTATTGATACGCGCAAACGTGTAGTAATATTTGAAGAGCTTCCGCAATATCTGAATATGCCGGGTGGGCACGATGCATCGTGGTGGAGAAGCACATTTTACAGCTTCAGATCGATCAGATCAGCATGGGCCGGGTACAGAAACAGGATTGTCAAGCAGAGCAGCTATACAGAACAACAGAGGGAAGTGAAAACATTTGTAACCCGTCAATATGAAAAAGCTAACGAACTCTATAACAGGCTTTCGGGGTATGCAAGTGAAAATTCTGTGCCCCTTGAGTGGCGGTGAACAGAACATGATATCAGGGTTCAATCTCAATATATTTAAACAGTAAGTATATAAATTCCCACACCGGTCAGTAATATTCCGGCCACTATTAATGTGCCTTCACATATCTTTTGTATTCTGTGAGAATGTACATATTCCAGAATAATTCCAAGCAGTCCATTAAAGCCATGATAAATGACAGAAACAAGAAAGATGATATTAAACAGTATCCAGTAAGGATTGGACAGCCTTGCACTTACCATTTCATAAGAGATCTGGTCAGCACCGCTGTAGTGCATGGTATAAAAATGAAGCATTAATCCAAAGAGAAGCACTACCCCGGTAATTCTCTGGACAAACCACTCGATGACCAGTTTCAATGCAGACCTCCCCAAAAAGGCCATGAACCTGCAACTACAATCAAAGCACATATTACAGAAGCCAGCCAGAACAGAGGCTTATGAAGTCTTGTCGGTGTGCCGATATCAAGCAATGTCAGCCTGAAGCCATTAAACGAGTGAGCAACAACTAAAAAGAGAAGGCCTATTTCACTCAATTTAATAAGAGGACTGTCCATCGATTTCATTATTGATTCAAATTTCTGAGGATCTTTGAGATTGCTCAGTACATAAAGATGCAGAAAGATATAGAGAGTAAGAACAATGCCACTGAAGCGATGAATGATCCATGCAACCGAGCCTGTATGTAAATGATAGCGCATTATCCCGTTGTGCCCCTTCTTTATACTCCCAGGTAAGCTGTCTTTACATGCTCGTTGCCGAGCAGTGCTTCGCCTGAGTCCTGCATAACAATCCTGCCGTTTTCAAGCACATAGGCCCTGTCTGCAATACCAAGCGTCTGTTTAACGTTTTGTTCTACGATGAGAACAGTAGTTCCTTCTGAACGAATTTTTGCAATTATAGAAAATATTTCTCTGACAAGAATAGGCGCAAGGCCGAGCGAGGGTTCGTCAAACATCAGGAGCCGCGGTTTTGACATAAGTCCCCGGCCTACAGCGACCATCTGCTGTTCGCCTCCGCTCAGTGTGCCTGCATACTGTTTTTTGCGTTCCTTAAGTCTTGGAAAAAGCTCAAATACCATGTCCTTTGAATCTGCTCTTTTGTCTTTTGCATCACCCTTCAGAGATCCCATATCGAGGTTTTCTTCAACAGTCATATCAGCAAACAGTCTTCTGCCCTCAGGCACATGGGCTATACCCAGTTCGATAAGATTGTATGGCTTAACATTATGAATCTGTTTACCTTCAAAATTAATTCCACCATTTTGCGGTCTCAGAATGCCGGAAATCGTTTTAAGGGTTGTTGATTTCCCTGCTCCGTTGGCTCCGATAAGGGCGACGACCTCACCCTGGTTTATTTCGAATGAGATATCCCAGATAACCTGAACATCACCATAAAATACATCTATGTTATTTACTTCAAGCACTATGGGCCTCTCCAAGGTATGCCTCTATTACTTTCGGGTCTGTTCCGATCTTGCCTGACGGCCCTTCGGCCAGTTTCTCTCCGTAATTCAGGACAACGATCCTTTCTGATATGGACATTATTACTTTCATGTGATGCTCAATGATCAGAATAGTGATGCCCTTTTCTTTTATCTTCCTGATTATTTCTATGGACTCATTTAATTCAGAGTGATTCAGTCCTGCAAACGATTCATCGAGCAAAAGCATATCGGGCTGTGTTGCCAGTGCCCTGGCTATCTCAAGTCTTTTCCTCTTTCCAAGTGGAAGCCCTTTTGATATCGCATCCCTGTCATTGTATAGATTGGAGAATTTAAGGGTTTCGATCGATATCGCTTTTGCCTTATTCCAGGTGTTTGCTTTCACAAAGGCTGATGCTATTACATTGTCCAGCACGCTTAACCGCTGGAGAGGCTTTACTATCTGAAAAGTTCTGGCGATTCCAAGTCTGCATACTTTATGTGGTTTTAATCCGGATATTTTTTTATCCTTAAAAAAAACATCACCCTTTGTCGGGCTGTAAAAACCGTTTATCACGTTAAAGACTGTGGTCTTGCCTGCGCCGTTTGGCCCTATAAGGCCAACAATCTCTCCTTTGTGCACTTCAAAGCTTACATCATTAATGGCAGTAAGCCCTCCGAAACTCTTGACCACTCTGTCCAGCTTTAGAAAACTCAAATAATTATCCTCTTCTCCGGAATATACCGGTAATTTTATGCCAGTCACCCACAAACCCGTTGGGCATAAATAGTATGGCAACCACGACAAGTATGCCAAATCCCATCACGTGAGCTTTTGCAATAACTTCCGACATGGTAATCAGAATTTCGGAGCCGCTTGCCTTGGCCACACCGGATATCAGACCAAACCCTCCGGTCCTGAAAAGCTCCTGCACGGCCACCATTACGAAGGCACCAACTGCAGGTCCGTATTGCGTGCCTACACCACCAACAATGCCTACCAGTATCGCCATTATCGAGATATCATGCAGAGAAAACACAACATGGGGATCGATAAAGCCCATATAACTCATATACAGTGCACCTGCAATTCCGGTTAGAGCAGCTGCAATAACAAGGGATATCATTTTATAATGATGAGTGTTGATTCCGAGGCTTTCGGCTGCATCCTGGTCCTCACGGATCGAGAGAAAATAATAGCCCAGTTTTGATTTCATTACCAGCTTAATAATAATGATAGTGCTTACTGCCAGGGCAAGGGCGATATAATAATATGGTAGTTTAGAAATGAAAGTCTGTATAATCAGGACTCCGACCATGCCATTCGTAAAATCCTCCCATATGGTTGCTATGTGACGCATTATCTCGTTCAGCGCAAGAGTGGCAAGGGCAAAATAAGCGCCCCTTAACCTGAAGCATATCCATCCAAAAGGAAGTGCGATTAGAGATGCTGTTATTCCTCCAAGCAAAAGGCCCCACCATGATGACCAGCCAAGGTGAGTAACAAGAAGCCCGGCAGTGTAAGCACCTGTGCCGAAAAACGCAGCATCACCAAAAGAGACCTGTCCTGTGTAACCGGCAATAAGGTTCCAGGCTGAGCCGATTACTACCCACATCAGCACCAGTATCATCAGGTGCTGATAATAGTCACTCTCCACAACAAGGGGGAAGATGATAAAAGCTATAAGGGCTATTACTGGAATAAATTTTTTTAAGTTCATTATATTTTAAACAGCCTTTTAAACCCTCCGGGCAGAAATAAAAGCACAAGAATAAAAATTACAAGTCCTATAAAATCCTCAAATTCCATGCCTACATATGTAGCGCCAAACGCCTCAGCAAGCCCGAGTGTGATACCGCCAAATATGGCCCCAACCGTAGAGCCGAGGCCGCCAAGTATAGTAATAACAAAGGCCCGTCGGGTAAACTCTCCTCCGATGTCAGGAAAAAGATAATAAATCGGAATCAGTAATGTTCCGGCGGCAGCAACGAGAGCTGCACCCAGACCGAATGTTATAAATGTAATTTTTTCTGAATTGACACCCATCAGAACTGCAGCTTCCTTGTCCTGGGCGGTTGCCCGTATTGATTTGCCTGTATCTGTTCTATTCATAAACCAGAACAGCGCTAATGTAAGAAGACTGACAAACAATAGATCTATCATAAGAGGCACACTGAAAGATATATCTCCCCAGAATAAAGTTGCATTTGAATATGTTGTCTTGACAGACTTGTAGTCTGAAGTGAAAATGAAACGCATGACTTCAGTAAGTACCATACCGATGCCGACTGTCATCAGCACCTGATTTTCCGGAAGTATCGTTTCGGTCCTGAGAAGAGGGTTAAGTAAATATTTCTGCAGAATCATGCCGAGGACAAATAGTACTGGCATGCTGATCAGTAACGAAACATACGGGTCTATACCAAGATAGGTAAAGCAGACAAAAGTGACATACATAGCGACCATCATGAGCTGACCATGTGCAAGATTGATAATACCCATAACACCCATGATCAAAGTCATACCTGTACCGATGAGAGCATAGAGACCGCCTTTAAGGAAGCCTGAGACGAGCGTTTGCAGGAATAGATCCATGGTAAACTGTTCTGATTAAATATAGTCTGAGCAAAAAGTCAGCTTTTGTCATTGTCCGGCTTGACCGGACAATCCAGAAATCTTTACAAACACTAGATTCCCCGATCAAGTCGGGGAATGACAGATTACTCAAGCACTATTTCACAGAGACTAATAAATGGCAGAGGCACAAAGTTTTTTACTCCTTTGTGCCTCTTTGCGATTATGCCTGTTTTATTATTTCCGTTCTTGTATCCAGTTGACCGGATATACGTATTTTACCTTTGCAAGATCTTTTGGCCATATCATTTCGAGCTTGCCGTCTATCCACTGAACAACATAGGTTTCGAGTTTGTTCTGGTTTATTTTCTTGCCATAGGAAGTGAACTTGACCGGTCCGAATACCGTCATCATGTTAGTTTCAGAAAGAGATTTTTTTATATCAGCTTTACTGAATGATTTTGCTCTTTTAAGTACATCAGCGATAACATAAGCGGCAGCGTATGCCTCTGCGCCGTGATACTCTGTAGGTTTATTGTATCTCTTTACAAACTCGTCATAATAATCTCTTGCACCGGGTATGGAGAGGGACTCATGCCACAGAGTTGCCGATACGACTTTCTCAGAGGCTTTTCCGGTATTCTGAGGAAACTCGGGAAGCGTGAATCCTGCTGCGGCACCTGCAAAAAGTCCGGGGGTCATCTTCAGTTCCATCGACTGGTTCATGAGCAGTGATGCATCCATCAGGTATGAAATCATATAAACTACATCCGGATCCGCCTTCTTAACCTTGGCAAGAAGCGGTTTAAAATCCACGGCACCGGCATCGTAGCTCTCTTTCATAAGGACTTTAATGCCCAGTTTCTTGCAGCTCTTTTCGAATGCACCCGCTCCTTTTGTTCCGAACAGGCTGTTTTCATGTAATATTACAGCAGTTTCAGGTTTTACGACCTGCGACAGGAAGCCCTCAAGACCGCTTGCGTATTCACTGACAGGAGGGTTCAAACGGAACATGGCAAAACGGTTCATAAGGCCATCGGCTTCGTTGTCAGCTTTTGCGGATAGCTTTGCGATCTCTTTTTTAATGTCGGATATCTTTGCCGGATCCTTTTCTTTTTTAAGTTTCTTCTTCAGGTTGTCCACTCTCTGACCACTTGGAGTGAAGGATGATGGCTCGGTTATTTTGTCTGCTGAACCAGTGTTAACGAGAAACGGGAAACCCTTATTCAGCGCAACGCCTGCAGCAGCATAAGTAACGGATGAACTGTACCCTCCACCTAACATGACTACTTTATCCTGGGTAATGAGCTTTTCCACGGCAGAACGGCCTACATCAGGCTTACCCTGGGTGTCTTCAATCAAAAGTTCAAGTTTTTTCCCGTTTATGCCTCCAGCAGCATTAATCTTTTCAGCCGCCATTACAAAGGACTGCTTTTCGATCTCTCCAAACTTCGCATGTTTTCCTGTAAGCGGCAGGATTACTCCGACCTTGATCGAATCTGCAGCATGCACCGCAGAAAACATCAGGCTTACCGCAAACATACATGCAATTACAACAATACCTGCTTTTTTCATCATTGCCCCTCCTTTTTAAAAGGTTTGCTGCTTACAGATAAATTTCTGGAAAATACCAGAAATAACATTAAGGGAAAATACTAGTCTAAAAGTATATCCCAATCTTATTACACTTTTAAAACTATTTCAATAATTTTTTTTTCACAGCCAGACGTTTTAATTTAGCCAGATGATTTGTGATGTCAATATCTTTTGGACAGGCTTCCACACAATTATATATAGAATGGCACCTCCAGAGGCCGTTTTCTTTAATAATGGTTTTTATTCGCCTGTCCGATGCCTTATCCCTGGTATCAAAGATGAACCTGTATGCCTTCAACATAGCTGATGGGCCAAGATAATCCTTGTTTGCCCAGTAACTCGGGCATGAAGATGTGCAGGATCCACACATTATGCAGGTAATGGCCTGAAGGATTTTTTCCTGGTCTTCGGGGCGCTGCAATCTTTCCCTTTCAGGAGGCGGTTCATCATTAATAAGATATGGAAGGACTTTTTCGTTCTTGTCAAAGAAAGGCTTCATATCTACTGCCAGGTCTTTGATAACAGGATAAGCAGCAAGAGGTTCGAGTACAATGTTTTCTCTTATCTCTTTAATCAGTGTCTGGCAGGCAAGCGTGTTTTTGCCATTAATTTTCATTGCGCATGACCCGCAGATACCGTGAGCACATGAACGTCTGAATGTTAATGAGCCGTCAATGCTATCTTTGATCCTGATTAATCCATCAAGAAGCCGCTCGGTTGGTTCCATTTCCATACTGAATTCCTGCCATCGCGGAGACCGGTCATTTTCAGGATCAAAGCGTTTTATTTTAAAGGTGTACGTTTTCAATATTTTCTTTCTGCAGGCTGAAAGCGGGTTATAGTCACAGGGTTATAACTGAACTCTATGCCGGTTTCGGATTTTGTTGCAAATGTATGCATAAGCCAGTTTTTATCATCCCTATCCGGGAAATCTTCCCTGAAATGACCTCCCCGCGATTCCTGTCTCTGCAATGCCGAGGAAGCGATCACCTTTGCCAGGTTGATAAGATGATGAAGCTCGATAGCCTCGAGCAGCTCTGTATTGAATATGGTGCCCGTATCATTTATTTCTAAATCTGTTGCTTTTTCTTCCAGGTCATTTATAATTTTTATAAGGCTGCTTAAATCCTTTTCGTTCCTGAAAACAGAACAGTCATCCATCATTGCTGTCTGCAGTTCATTTCTGACAGCACCTGCTTTCTCTTTGCCTTTTTGGTTCCGCAATACATTTATTGCATTAACCGCTTTGTCGATCATTGATTTGGAAATATTTCCTTTGTCAGCATTTTTCAAATAATCTCCCATTGCGATCCCGGCCCTTCTTCCAAACACCACGGTATCAAGGAGGGAATTACATCCAAGCCTGTTTGCTCCATGCACTGACACGCAGGCGCACTCACCCGCTGCAAACAGGCCATTTACTGGCGTACCCTTTTCATCCTGTAAAACCCTGCCATCGACATCAGTGGGTATACCTCCCATTGCATAATGGGCTGTTGGCAGGATAGGGACAGGTTTCTCAGAAGGATCGATCCCCATATAAATTTTACAGAATGTGGATATCTCAGGGAGTCTTTCTTCTATAATGTCTCGAGATACGTGTCTGAGGTCGAGGTGAACATAGTCTTTACCGTCTATCCCCCTGCCTCCTCTGATCTCTGTCAGAATTGACCTTGATACCATATCACGGGGTGCAAGGTCCTTTATGGTAGGGGCGTATCTTTCCATGAATCTCTCCCCCTTACCGTTTAGCAATATACCGCCTTCACCGCGAGCGCCCTCAGTGATCAAAATGCCAAGCCTGTACAACCCTGTTGGATGGAACTGAAAGAACTCCATGTCCTCAAGCGGAACTCCGGCATTAAACAGGATACTCAGACAGTCGCCTGTACTGGCATGTGCGTTAGAAGTTGTTTTAAAAACCTTCCCGTATCCGCCTGACGCAATGAGAGTTACTTTTGCATTAAAGGTATGTATTTTACCTGTTTCTATTTCTAATGCAATTATACCGAGACATTTGCCATGCTCGATTACAATATCCAGCACATGAAATTCTGCGAAGAACTTCACTCCCTCATGTTCGCTCTGCTCATAAAGAGCAAAGAGTATCGCATGACCTGTCCTGTCTGCTGAATAACATGCCCGCCTCACAGGGGCCTTGCCAAAGTCTCTTGTATGACCACCAAAACGCCGCTGGGCGATCTTTCCTTCAGCGGTCCTTGAAAAGGGTACCCCAAGATGTTCAAGCTCAACAATCGTCCGAATCGCATCTTCACACATTATTTCGATTGCATCCTGATCACCGAGAAAATCACTACCCTTGGTTGTATCATAAAAATGCCATTCAGGGGAATCAGGTTCCTCGTTACCAAGGGCAGCTCCTATACCGCCCTGGGCAGCAGCCGAATGTGAACGGGTTGGAAATAATTTTGTCAGAACAGCCACCGAGCCGTGCTTTGATGCATCTATGGCTGCCCTGAGCCCGGCAAGACCGGAGCCGATTATCACAGTCTCGAAGTTATGAGTCATAGGAGCAATTATAGATTAAAAAATTTAATCATACAAATAATTGTTGCTGTGATATATTAAAGCCAAAGGGCACATAGTGGCAAAAGGACAAAGACAGTAATCGATCAGGGGAATGTAACAGAAAAAAAGGAGTGATAAACAATGGCTCAAGTCTGCAGTCCAAGTTATAGTGTTACCATTCGGCTGGAACTTGAAAACAAAATAGGTATGTTTGCGAAAATAGCAAATGCTATCAGCAAGGCAGGTGGAGACCTTGGATCTGTCAACATTGTTAGAGTGGAGAGGGGGAAAATTATTAGAGACGTGACTGTGAACACTTGTGATGAAAGACATGAAAAAGCGATAGTCAAGTCTCTACACACTGTTAAGGGTGTAAAAATTCGCCGGGTGATGGACAGGACTTTTACGGCTCATGAGGGAGGCAAAATAGAGATTAAAAGCAGAATGCCGATAAGGGACGCCAGTGAACTTTCGAAGGTATATACACCGGGCGTGGCAAGAATATGCAGAGATATCAAGAACAATCCGGCACATGCCTACCGTTATACGGTAAAGGGAAACTCAGTTGCGATCATAACGGATGGGACAGCGGTTCTCGGTCTTGGTGATATCGGCCCCGAGGCTGCCATGCCTGTTATGGAAGGCAAGGCGATGATATTTAAGGAATTTGCGGATATCGATGCGTTCCCGGTAGCGTTGAATACAAAGAAGCCGGAGAATATTATCAATACCATTAAGAACATCGCCCCGGCTTTTGGCGGTATCAATCTTGAAGACATTTCTGCCCCGAGATGTTTTGATATTGAGCAAAAATTACGTACAGGTCTCGATATTCCTGTGATGCACGATGACCAGCATGGAACAGCCGTGGTTGTCCTTGCTGCACTGATTAATGTTTCAAGAATCATAAAGAGAGATATTAAGAAACTGAAAGTAGTGATGTCAGGAGCCGGCGCAGCAGGTACAGCAACTGCCTTAATACTCTCATCGTATGGTGTTAAGAATATAGTTGTTTGTGACAGGCAGGGTGTTATTTATGAAGGAAGAAGACGCGATATGGACAAATATAAAAGATCTCTTGCCAAAAGGACTAACCCCCGAAAATTTAAGGGAAGCATTTCACAGGCACTTGAGGGGGCGAATGTCTTTATCGGCGTTTCAGCTCCTGACATAATTACAACGGACGATATAAATAGCATGTCAAAAAACCCTGTTGTTTTTGCCCTTGCCAATCCGGACCCGGAGATAGCGCCTGAAAAGGCATTACCGCTGGTAAGGGTGCTCGCTACGGGCAGGTCGGATTATCCGAACCAGATCAATAATATGCTCAGTTTCCCCGGGATATTCAGGGGCTTACTGGATGTTAGGGCAAAAGGCATTAATGAGCAGATCAAGTTTGCCGCTGCCAGGGCTATCGCTGATACGATAAAAAAAGGAGAGCTTCACGAAGATTATATTGTGCCAAGTATATTTGATAAAAATGTTGTTTCCGCAGTTGCCGATGCAGTAGCAGAGGCTGCCAAAGAGACAGGGATTGCTACGTAATAAATCATCCTTCTCATTTTTAGACTTAAGAAATTCCTCTTGTAATCCGAAATAAATAACATCTACTTAATTAATAAAAACATAAATTGTTTTTATTAAAATCTTAAGTGATAGAAAGGTTTGGGGACGTTGTGGCTCTTAATAATAATATTCAGAGAAGTACATCGATTTCAGATTTATTCATAATGACATTAGTGGTAATGGTCGTTGTTCTGATCAGCTTGACTATTGATGTTCACGAGAAATTCATTAATTTTGTAGCAGATTATGAATCATGGGGACTTGATGAGCTGATTGCCAGTGCGCGGCGTCCGGTCATACGTCTCGGGGTGGTGTCGCAGCGAGACCTGATGGTGCTCTACAACC